>DATCJQ010000540.1:0-5618 GCA_036562745.1 Flavihumibacter sp. | reverse complement strand
CATTGTATCCGATCATGTGTGTACCCAGCCATTCGCCGTATTTGGCATCGAAGATCACTTTGATAAATCCTTCGGGGGCACCGGCAGCCTGTGCTTTACCGGAAACGCTCAGCGGGAATTTACCAACCTTGATTTCGTAACCGGCTTCCTTGGCTGCTTTTTCGGTATAACCTACAGAGGCAATCTCGGGTGAGCAATAGGTACAACCCGGAACATTACCATAGTCGAGCGCCTCGGGCTGATGAGCGAATTTCTTCTCGGCATAACCAATCGCTTCCGCGCAGATGATACCTTCTTTGGAAGCAACGTGTGCCAGCGCCTGGCCGGGAACACAGTCGCCGATGGCATAAATACCCGGCACACTGGTTTGATAGAATTTATCCACCACGATACGACCCTTGTCGGTTTTGATACCATTTTCTTCCAGACCGATACCTTCGATATTGGCAACCACACCAGCAGCGCTCAATACGATATCTGCCTCGAGGGTGATTTCTCCGTTCGGAGTTTTCACCTTGGCTTTCACACCGTTTCCGGATGTATCCACAGACTCAACAGAAGAGTTGGTCATAACTTCGATACCGGATTTCTTGTATGATTTTTCCAGTTCTTTGGAGATATCCTCATCTTCAACCGGAACAATGCGCGGCATGAATTCAACGATGGTAACCTTGGTACCGATGCTGTTGTAGAAATAAGCGAATTCAACCCCTATGGCACCACTACCCACAACGATCATGGATTTGGGTTGTTGGGGAAGAACCAGTGCTTCGCGATAGCCGATCACTTTTTTGCCATCCTGTTTCAGGTTGGGCAGTTCGCGGCTGCGACCACCGGTAGCGATGATGATATGTTTGGCTTCCACCACTTCTTTGCTACCATCCGCTTTGGTAACTTCTACCTTGCCTTTGGACTGAATTTTACCGAAGCCCATGATCACATCGATCTTGTTCTTCTTCATCAGAAACTGAACGCCCTTGCTCATTTTATCGGCAACTCCGCGACTGCGTTTGATCACTTTCTCGAAGTTGTGTTTACCAGTGGCTTCAATTCCATACGCTTCCGCGTGCTTAATATATTCCATCACCTGTGCGCTTTTCAGCAGGGCTTTGGTGGGGATACATCCCCAGTTCAAACAAACACCCCCCAGGCTTTCTTTTTCAATAACGGCTGTTTTAAAACCCAGCTGTGAAGCACGGATAGCGGCTACATAACCACCGGGTCCACTACCGATCACAAGAACGTCGTATGCCATAGTATATGATTTAGTTGTAGGTTGAATTATTCTAACCAGTCTGCGAAACTAACTTACCGGGCCGAATTCGCCAAACCGGGGGATGCCCGGCCAGCGCTAAGGCGACCCCGGTATAAATCAGCGGTTCGCTTCGTTCATCCGGATTTTCCGGCCTTTATAGGTTTTTCCGTCGATCGCCTTAATCATTTTGGAGGCGGCACTGCTGTCCACCTCGATCCAGCTGTTCATTTCTTTCATATCGATCCGGCCCAGGGAATCCTTTCTCAGGTCGCTCATATCCAGGATAAACTGCAGGAAGCTGGCTTTGTAAAAGCCGTCCTTGGTACCAAGATTAACAAAAAGTTTGGTGGTGTTGGCCGGTCCCTCGTAAGTCCGTCCGCGTCCGCCTTCCTTGCCCCGGGTATTCACGCGGGTACCGAAATCGCGGGGTGATTGCTGGCGCTGACGCCGGTCTTCCCGGATATTCAGATCCTCCGCATTTTCGTAATATTTCAGGAAACGATCGAATTCCATGGCGGCCACCCGCTTCAGGATTTCTTCCTTGCTGATATCGGCAAATTTCTCCTCCAGCATGGGAACATAGGTTTCGTAGCTGCCATCGCTGATATCGGTTTCGAGCAGGCGGTCCATAAAGTAGAAGAACTGCTTGCGGCAAACATCTTTACCGGAAGGAATCTCCAGTTTGTGGAAGGGGGCCTGAACGATTTTTTCAATCTGGCGAAGACGGTACAACTCACGGCTATGCACAATCGACATACATGCGCCCGTCTTGCCGGCGCGTCCGGTACGTCCGCTGCGGTGGGTATAAACTTCGATATCGTCGGGCAATTCGTAGTTGATGACATGGGTGATTTCCTTCACGTCGATGCCGCGCGCCGCCACATCGGTAGCAATCAGCAGTTGCAGGGTTTTGTCGCGGAACTGGCTCATCACCTTGTCGCGCTGGGCCTGGGTCAGATCGCCATGCAGGGCATCGATATCGTATCCCTCGCGGGTCAGTTTTTCGGCAATCTCCTGCGCATCCAGTTTGGTGCGGGTGAAGATGATGCCATACATACCCGGATTGAAATCGATCAGGCGTTTCAGGGTTTCATAACGGTGCTGGGCAGACGTAACAAAATACTGGTGATCGATATTCTTGTTGGCGGTATTCACTTTACCCACCTGCACTTCCTTTGGATCGTTCATGTAACGCTTGCTCACTTTGCGGATCTCCGGTGGCATGGTGGCGCTGAACAGCCAGGTGCTTTCGCGACCCGGGGTGTTTTTCAGAATGAATTCGATATCGTCCTGAAATCCCATGTTCAACATCTCATCGGCTTCGTCGAGTACCACATACCTGATTTGCTCGAGGTTGATCGCCTTGCGCTCGATCAGGTCGATCAGTCGTCCGGGTGTTGCCACCACAATCTGCACGCCGCGTTTAATGTCGCGGATCTGCGCGCCGATGGAGGTACCTCCGTACACCGCCACGAGGTGGATGGAGGGTTTGAATTTCTTGAACTGCTCCATCTCGGTTACAATCTGGATGCAGAGTTCCCGGGTTGGACAAACTACCAGGGCCTGGGGGAATTTATCGGAAGGGGAAATCAGTTGTAAAAGAGGTAATCCAAATGCGGCAGTTTTTCCGGTGCCGGTCTGTGCCAATCCCACGAGATCCGTGGTTCCGCCGAGTAAAATTGGGATGGCTTTTTCCTGAATCGGGGTAGGATGTACAAAACCAAGGGCTAACGTCGCTTTAACCAGTTGCTCATCAAGTCCTAACCCATCAAATGTTATCATATATCAAAATTTGCGCAAAGGTAGGATATTAAACGCACTACATTTGCAGAATATGAAACTGGATTTACTCGCCATCGGTGTACACCCCGACGATGTGGAGCTGGGGTGTTCAGGCACCATCATCAATGAAGTTCATCTTGGAAAAAAAGTTGGTATTCTTGATCTGACCCAGGGCGAACTGGGCACCCGCGGCACTGTGGAAACCCGCTACGCCGAAGCGGCCGAGGCAGCCCGGATCATGGGTATTCATGTGCGCGAAAACCTGAAAATGCGCGACGGATTTTTCGAGAATGATGAGCAGCACAAAATGCAGCTGATCCGCGTGATCCGGAAATACCAGCCCGAAATTGTGCTGGCCAATGCGCTCGAAGACCGGCACCCCGACCATGGCCGGGCGGGAAAACTGATAGCTGAAGCCTGTTTCCTGGCCGGACTCATCAAGATCGAAACCCGCGACGAGCAGGGCAACCCGCAGGATCGCTGGCGTCCGAAATACGTGCTGCATTATATCCAGGACCGCCTGCAGGAGCCGGATCTGGTGATTGATATCACCGATGTATTTGAACAGCGGATGAGAGCCGTGGAAGCCTATTCCACCCAGTTTTACAATCCCGATATGCAAACCGGCGAGCCCGCCACCTATATATCCACGCCCGATTTCAGGGAATCGGTGGTGGCCCGCGCCCGCATGATGGGCAAGCGCATCGGGGTGAAGTATGCCGAAGGATTCACTACCCAGAAAACGCTGGGTATCAAGAATCTCGATGCACTGATCCAGATAGAAACCTAATATTAACAAAACCATGTTTATCCCGGGGAAAGCTGGCGTTGGTGTTTTTTGTACCTTTAGGTCACTTTTTTATTTTTTATTGTTTTTTGTTCATGGTCACACCAAAGTTTAGTACATCCGCACAGTCCTTCCACGCGGAGTTAAAGAGAAGAATCAATCAGTATTTCGAGGAAAAGGGGAAATCAACAACAGGTAATATGACTCTCTACACCAAGGCGATCATCCTGCTGGTGGCATTTGTCTTCACCTATGTTCACCTCGTGTTTTTCACGCCCGTTGCCTGGGTTGCCATCCTCGAATGTCTGTTGCTGGGTGGAATTGTGGCCGCCATCGGTTTTAATATCATGCACGACGGAGCGCACGGGAGTTTCAGCAAACACAAATGGCTGAACCAGATCGCGGCCTTCTCTTTAAATATTTTGGGTGGTTCCAGTTTTATGTGGAACGTTAAGCACAACGTGATTCACCACGCTTATACCAATGTTGACGGGTTGGACGATGATATCGATATTCAACCCTGGATGCGTATGAGCTCCACGCAGAAAAAATATGCCTTCCATAAGTACCAGCATCTTTATTTCTGGTTCCTGTATTCACTGCTTTATATCTTCTGGATTTTTGTGCTGGATTACAGCAAATATTTCAGCAGCCGTATTGGCAGCATGCCCCTCAAAAAAATGAAGTTGAGCGATCATATCACCTTCTGGGCGTTTAAAGTGTTTAATCTCTTCCTTTACGTGGGACTGCCGATCTATATGGTCGGATTCATGCCCTGGCTGGTTGGCTTCCTGGTATTCACCATGTTCGCCGGTTTCGTGCTGAGCATCGTGTTCCAGCTGGCTCACACAGTAGAGCATACCGCTTTCCCCATGCCCGATGAGAAAACCGGTCGCCTTGAAGATGAATGGGCTGTACACCAGCTGAAAACCACCGCCAATTTCGCCACCGATAATAAAATCGTATGCTGGCTGGTAGGCGGATTGAATTTTCAGGTGGAACACCATCTCTTCCCGAAAATTTCGCATGTGCATTATCCTGCTATCAGTAAAATCATAAAGAAAGCCTGTCAGGAATATGGTATTCCCTATATCGAATACCCGAAAACCCGACTGGCAATTGTTTCGCATGTTTCCTTCCTGAAACAGATGGGACGAGCCTGATAATGGCTAAGTCTTTGTACCTTTGGCGCTCAAAATTTATTTGAATGTCAACCGTACAAATAGGCATGGTGCAGATGAGCTGTACCGCCAATAAAGAAGAAAACCTTCAGAAAGCGATAGAGGGAATTAAACAGGCCGCTGCAAAAGGTGCACAGATTGTGTGTCTGCAGGAACTGTTTACTTCCCTTTATTTTTGTGATGTGGAAGACTATGCCAATTTCGAGCTGGCGGAACCCATACCCGGGCCGTCAACCGACCGGTTGAGCGTAGTGGCGAAGGAACTGGGTGTTGTGATTATTGCAAGTCTGTTTGAGAAAAGAGCACAGGGCGTTTATCATAATACCACTGCGGTGCTCGATGCCGATGGAACCTATCTCGGCAAATACCGCAAAATGCATATTCCCGATGATCCGGCTTATTACGAGAAATTCTATTTCACACCCGGAGATCTCGGTTACAAAGTTTTCAAAACCAAATTTGCCACTATTGGTGTGCTGATCTGCTGGGATCAGTGGTATCCCGAAGCATCGCGCATCACCGCGCTGATGGGTGCGGAAATCCTGTTTTATCCCACTGCCATCGGTTGGGCCACTTCGCAGGATGAAGAAACCAATGTGGAGCAATACAATGC
>DATCJQ010000298.1:0-4870 GCA_036562745.1 Flavihumibacter sp. | reverse complement strand
GTCCACCATAGCGGGATTTCGGTTATTCTTCCATGCGCGCAGTTTCTGCGTCTGCACCTGCCGGATGGAGTCAACCACCCGGAATACCGGGATGGGGTCTTCGGTATCTACCTGGAATTTGTTCACGCCCACGATGATTTTTTCACCGGTTTCGATACCCTTCTGGTAGGCATAGGCGCTGCGGGCAATTTCCTCCTGCATAAAGCCCTGTTCGATGGCAGCAACACTTCCGCCCATGGCATCGATTTTGGCCATTAATGCAAGTGCTTTTTCCTCGAGTTCGGAAGTGAGCGCTTCCACAAAATAGGATCCGGCCAGGGGGTCCACCGTATCGGCAATACCGCTTTCGTAGGCTACGATCTGCTGGGTACGCAGGGCGATGCGGGCTGCTTCCTCGGTAGGTAAGGAAAGCGCTTCATCATAACCGTTAGTATGAAGCGATTGGGTTCCGCCCAGCACCGCTGCAATGGTTTGGATGGTCACCCGGCTGATATTGTTCATGGGTTGCTGCGCCGTAAGCGTGCTGCCTCCGGTTTGCGTATGGAAACGCAGCATCATGGCACGCGGATCGGTGGCCCCGAGCTCTTTCATGATCCTGGCCCACATGCGTCGCGCTGCCCTGAATTTGGCCGCTTCTTCAAAGAGGTTATTATGCGAATTGAAAAAGAAGGAAAGACGCTTGCCGAATACATTGATATCGAGCCCGCGTTCCAGTGCCGCCTGCACATAGGCCTTACCGTTACTCAGCGTGAATGCGATCTCCTGCACCGCCGTGGAGCCGGCCTCACGGATATGGTAACCCGAAATGGAGATCGTATTCCATTTGGGAAGTGATCCGCTGCACCATTCGAAGATATCGGTAATGATGCGCATCGAAGGTTTGGGCGGATAGATATAGGTGCCGCGGGCGGCATATTCCTTCAGGATATCATTCTGTATGGTGCCGCTGATTTTGGAGAGATCGGCACCCTGTTGTTTGGCCAGCGCCACATAAAATGCAAGCAGAATAAAACCGGTGGCATTGATGGTCATGGAGGTACTCACCGATTCCAGGTTGATGCCATTAAAGAGGATCTGCATATCCTCGAGACTATCGATCGCCACACCCACTTTACCCACTTCGCCTTCGGCCATGGGATGATCGCTGTCGTAACCGATTTGCGTGGGCAGGTCGAAGGCAACCGACAATCCCGACACACCCTGCGAAAGAAGATAGTGATAGCGTTTATTACTTTCTTCGGCGGTGGAGAAACCGGCGTATTGGCGCATGGTCCAGTGCTTGCCCCGGTACATATCGGGTTGCACGCCGCGTGTAAAGGGAAACTGACCAGGCTGCTCCAACCCGTCGAGCCGAGAGGGCAGATCTTCGGGTGTGTATACCCGTTTGATTTCAATACCGCTGTCGGTCGCAATTTTCTTCTCTGGCATAACAATCGTTTAGTGATATCAGCTTAACAACTTCTTGGCTTCGTAACTGAGGGCTTCCTGTACCAGTCCGTGCATGGAGCCCTGGGGCTGATTCATGATGAACTCCACAATTTTCTTATTGAACTCGGTTCCGCTCATGTCTTCCGGCAGGATGGAGGCGAGCTGGTTCACGATCATGATATTCTGCTCTTTCAGGTTGCGGATGGCATCCCAGGCTTCAGTGCTCACATAGATCTGCTGCGACAGGTTGTACTCAAACTCCTGTTTGATGGTTTGAACCAGCAGGGCCTGCATGGCCCTTTTATCGAGCGAGGGCTCGTTGGTGCGCGCAATCAGGTTGGGCAGTGCAATGCGTTCTGCCAGAATCACCAGTCGCTCGTAAGCAGCCAGCTGCATCTGTTTGGAAGCCTTCTGCTCGGCCGTGGCGGCAGGCGCAGCGGGATTGGCAAGAGAGCGCTTATCCTTCCGGTAGAAATAGAGATAAAGTCCTACAAATGCCAGCAAAGCGACACCGGCAACAATCCATACGATGGTGTTAGTCATTATTCCGGGAGATTATGAAACAAATTTAACGGCTTGTACTGCACCACAATAACTATTTTTGCAGAAATAAATCAGAAGGTATGGAAACAGTTACAGGAACACCGGTTAAACTGACGGCCGGCGCGGTGGCGGAGATCAAACGTCTGATGGAGGACCCGGGCTTCGACAAAAGCCAGGTGCTTCGCATTGGCGTGAAGGGCGGAGGCTGTTCCGGCATGAGTTATATCCTCGGATTTGACAAAATAGAGGACGACGATGACCAGTTCAATTATGAAGGCATTCCCTGTGTTATGAAAAAAGCACATGGACTTTACCTGATGGGAATGGAAATCGACTGGCAGGATGGACTGAATAACCGTGGATTTACCTTCACCAATCCCAATGCCAGCAAAACCTGCGGATGCGGAACTTCTTTCGCCGTTTAAGCCCGCAATAATAACGCCTGGCAACGGCACTCCCTGTCATCCGCCACGCCGGAAAGAGAAGCCGACACCAAGACTGTAGTATATATCCTTGAAGTCCACCATCTTTCCGCCGCCACGTACCTGGAAGCCTCCCACATCAATGATAGCACCGGCTTCCACCACTGGCTTATACAACTGACGGTCTTTATTTTTTACCCATTCAGTATCTGTTTTGCGACCAGAGGAATTGTATTCATCCACTTCAATAGCAAACACAGAATAGTTTACGCCACCTCCGGCATATAACCACAGGGGGAAGGCAATTTTTTTAGTGAGACCCAGTACACCGTCGAAATGAGCAGTTCGGGTATTGCCGGTGGGCTGGATCAGGTGTATAATATCGGTATCAAATTCTCCGTCATCATTGGTGGTATAATAACCCGTTCCTTTGAAGAAATCTTCATTGGCGCGTACAGTTACATACATACCCAGTTTGGTATTATTTATTGTACCGAAAGAGACCCCGAGGGGAGTCAGGCTATCGTAAACATAGGCCATGAATCCGCGGTTGGGTCTGCCATAGCGCACCGATTTGCGTTGGGCGGTCCGGATATCATCATCAATGCCGGCCGGGGCCACGCACAGTGATTTCACACGGGTGAGATATTCCACCACGCGTTTCTGGGCGACCTCTTCTTTTTTATGCTTTTGCTCATTAGATGCGGCCAGATAGGCTTCGCACATGGTCTTTTTGTTAGCCGCAATTTCTGAGCCTTTGGGATACTGTTTCTCGTATTTGGTGAAATAGTATTCCATGTCGCTGAATCTCCGTTCCGTTGCGGCTTTGTTACCAAAACGCACCAGGGCACGCTGAATGATATTGTCGGCTTCTGCTTTATACTGAAGGATGGTCTTGCCATTTACATAGCTTTCAAAGGCCTCGAGAGTATTGGTTGTTCTGGTTTTTTCCCAGGCCAGATCATCCTCCGCCATTTTTTTATACTGAAGGGCTTCCTTGTCGTTGGGCTGGAATTTCAGTGCACTGGAGAAATTGGAAATAGCGGTGCTGAAGTTTTTGTTTTTCATATTCTGTTTGCCCAGTGCCATGGCATCGTTATAGCCGTTTATGCGATGCATTTCGGGCGTGCTATTGATACGTTTCAATAACTCACGGGCCCCGGGGTCGGAAGCCATCGATGGCGATTTCAGAATTTCCAGGGCCTGGGGGTAGTTTTTCTGTTCTACATAAAGTTCCACCGCATTCAGGGCATATTCGATATTGGAGGGTTCCATTTCCCAAAGCCTTTTCCATTCGTCTGCCGCTTTCTTGCTGCCCTGCTTTTCATGTCTTTCCGCAGACTCCAGCACCTGATTCGCTTCCCGATAGGCAATGATATCTTTTTTCAGTTTTTCGATGGAATCCTGCAGTTTTTTATCGGCCAGGGGTTCTGCCATTGCAAGGTATTCTTCGGCTTTTTCAGGCTGATTGAGTTTCAGAAAGGCCATCGCCGTATAATAATAGCCGTCGCCGCGGGTAGGGTCGGCAATAACGAGGTCGGGAGCGGTAACCACCAGTTCATCCCAACGACCGTTTTTAATGTGGTCCTTGATTTTTGATTCCAGGCTTAAGAATTCGCTTGTCTGCGCAACTGCAATCAAACTGCAGCAGAAAAGAATAACGGTTAAAAAAGATTTCATGGTCGGGGTAGAATTAGTTGGTTACTTTTTTCAGAATCAGGTCGTAGCGGGTTTTTGACGAGGTTTTACGAAGCGCTTCGATATCGGCATCCGAAAATCCGTTTACCCAGGACTGGTACTTGGATCGGTATTTCACCGATTCTTCCTCGCATCCGTAGAAGCTGCTATTGTTAGCATGAACATTTTCCATGGAACCGATACAGGCATAACGGTTATTCGCTATCAGATTGAAATCGCCCTGCGCATCTTTCCCATAACAGGCACATCCTGCTTTTTCACAGGCTTCAATCAGACGAATCCGCTCGGATTCAAGCCTGGCGTTATGTTCCAATTGTTTTTTCTTGTACACATTTTTCTTATCACCAATCAGTTTACCCAATCGTTCAAGGGCGGCCAGGCGGGCTTCCTGTGCGTCCTGCAAAATTTTTTTCTTCGTGGAAAAAGCCTGTTTCAGGTTTTGAAGCGCCTGATCCTGTGCTTTGGTAAGATTTACAGTGAGATCCCAGATCTTTTCCTCGGATTCGCGATTGTCTTTCTGCAGAATTTGCCGGTCTGATTCAAACCGGTTCTCATACTGTTCCAATTCCTTCAGCAACTGGCTTATACGATTCTCGAGTTCTTTCTGATTGGCGTCCAGCGTGGCTTTTTCATCGCTGCTCAGTTTTGTATTCAGTTGCAATTCCGTTTTTACGGAAGAAAGTTTGGTCCGAAGATTATTCAGCTCTGTGTTCAGACGGGCAGCCCTGTCTTTATACAGTTGTTCGAGTTCAGTTATTTTGACTTTATTGGTAGCAATC
>DATCJQ010000293.1:0-5236 GCA_036562745.1 Flavihumibacter sp. | reverse complement strand
GGCGAAGCGTATTCCACCATCACTTTCTGATTATTGGGAGCCGCTTTGCCATAAGAGGGATTGTAATAATGCTCCTCGAGCAGCGAGAGCCAGTAAGAATCGGCAATGGTCAGGTTCAGAAATCCCTTGATCACATTATAGGCAGTGAAAAAACCGCCGTGCTGCTTCACGAGGTGGGCGCCCAGGGTTTCGCCCAGTTCTTCGGGTTTCTGACGAAGAACTTTGGTAAGGCCGAATAACACTACGGTATAATCGCCTTCAAATTCGGGCTTGGTCTGG
Organism: Flavihumibacter sp.; assembly: GCA_036562745.1. Taxonomy (GTDB): domain Bacteria; phylum Bacteroidota; class Bacteroidia; order Chitinophagales; family Chitinophagaceae; genus Flavihumibacter. Next base: position 4,957 of record DATCJQ010000293.1, on the reverse strand, counting down.
TTGATCTGAATATTCGCCGGCCCCTCGAACGCAGGAAATAACTCGATGATTGCGCTGTTAACTATGCTTTGAATCTGTTGTGTAATTGCCATAGGCGGCAAAAATATATATTTGCGCCCATGTTAGCATGGCTTAGCCAAAGGATCACGGGAATCATCGATTTCTTTTATCCCCCATTCAAACGGTTTATCCCTCTTCAAACTTTCCGGTACCTGGCCTGTGGAGGCGGGAATACCTTGTTGGATTTGGCCATATATATAATATCTCACGACCTGATTCTGAAACAACAACCTGTTGATCTCGGGTTCAGCGTGTTCGGGCGCGATGCCATTGTAACGCCGCATATCATGGCCTTCATCATGGCTTTCGTGGTGAGTTTCCCTTTGGGATTTTTCCTGAACAAGACCGTGGTCTTCAATGATTCGGTGCTGAGGGGCCGGATCCAGCTGGTGCGTTACCTGCTGCTGGTAACGGCCTGCATCTCCCTGAATTATATCTTCCTGAAATTATTTGTAGAGGGCTTGTCGATGAATGCCATCCTCGCCAAGGTGCTGACAACGGTGATCGTGGTCTGCTTCAGCTACGTATCACAACGTCATTTTACTTTTAAGCGATAAACGCTGTAAGTTTCTGACTCTGATAGCATTGCTACGATTATTCGGACAGGGGACCGAGCCAGACAGGATGCGGCAAAATGTCCTTCCCGGCCGGCGAGAACCCCGTCAGACAGCTCCATTTGGCAGTTTGTTCGCGGCGAAACTGACAAAACTGCCATTTTAACACTTCCTACCCGGACTGGCATATTGATTGTCAATAGAAAATACATTCATTCACTAAAAGGAAAAACAATCATATGGGAAAGATAATAGGCATAGACCTGGGAACTACCAACAGTTGCGTATCGGTTATGGAAGGGAATGAACCCGTCGTAATCGCCAATGACGAAGGAAGAAGAACCACGCCCTCTGTGGTAGCCTTCCTGAAAAATGGAGAACGTAAGGTGGGTGATCCGGCTAAACGTCAGGCTATTACCAACCCGCAGAATACCATTACCTCTGTGAAACGTTTTATGGGTCGCCGTTTCGACGAAGTGACCGAAGAAATCAGTCACTGGAGCTACAAAGTTGCCAAAGGCGATAACAATACCGTGCGTATTGATATCGACGGACGTTTATATACCCCGCAGGAAATCAGCGCCATGGTGCTTCAGAAAATGAAGAAAACAGCGGAAGATTACTTGGGACAGGAAGTAACCGAAGCGGTGATTACCGTTCCGGCCTATTTTAATGACGCTCAGCGTCAGGCTACCAAAGAAGCCGGTGAGATCGCCGGTCTGAATGTTCGTCGTATCGTGAACGAACCGACCGCTGCCGCCCTGGCTTATGGTTTGGATAAAAAAGGGAAAGATCAGAAAATCGCCGTATTCGACCTGGGTGGTGGTACATTCGATATCTCCATCCTGGAGTTGGGTGACGGTGTGTTTGAAGTGAAATCCACCAATGGTGATACGCACCTGGGTGGTGACGACTTCGATAAAGTAATTATGGACTGGCTGGCCGACGAATTCAAGAACGATGAAAACGTTGACCTGCGCAAAGATCCGATGGCATTGCAACGGCTGAAAGAAGCGGCAGAAAAAGCCAAAGTGGAACTGTCTTCTTCAGCGGAAACAGAAATCAACCTGCCCTATATCACTGCGGTTGACGGAGTGCCCAAGCACCTGGTTAAGAAACTGAGCCGTGCCAAATTTGAGCAACTGGCCGATAACCTCTTTGCCCGCTGTCTGAAGCCCTGTGAGCAGGCGCTGAAAGATGCCGGACTGAGCAGTTCTCAGATCGACGAAGTGATTCTGGTGGGTGGTTCTACACGGATCCCCAAAGTACAGGAGATCGTGGAGAAATTCTTCGGCAAAAAACCGAACAAAGGGGTAAACCCCGATGAAGTGGTGGCAATCGGTGCCGGTATCCAGGGTGCGGTATTGACCGGTGAAGTGAAAGACGTACTGCTGCTCGACGTTACCCCGCTGAGTCTGGGTATCGAAACCATGGGTGGCGTGATGACCCGTCTGATCGAAGCCAACACAACCATCCCGACCCGAAAATCCGAGGTATTCTCCACTGCGAGTGATAACCAGCCGGGTGTGCAAATCCACGTACTGCAGGGTGAACGCCCCATGGCAAGCCAGAACAAGAGTCTGGGTATGTTCAACCTCGATGGCATTCCGCCCGCTCCGCGTGGTGTACCCCAAATCGAAGTGACTTTCGATATCGATGCCAACGGTATCCTGCATGTAACTGCCAAGGATAAGGGAACCGGTAAAGAACAGAAGATCCGCATTGAAGCAGGTTCTGGTCTGACCAAGGAGGAAATCGAAAAAATGAAGGCCGAGGCAAAAGCCAACGAAGCTGCCGATAAGGAAGCCCGTGAACGTGTTGAAAAAATCAACCAGGCCGACAGCCTGATCTTCCAAACCGAAAAACAACTGAAAGAATTCGGCGACAAGATCCCGGCTGATAAAAAAGCTCCGATCGAAACAGCCCTGAACAAGCTGAAAGAAGCACATAAATCACAGGATCTGGCAGCGATTGATACTGCTGTGAACGAAATGAACACAGCCTGGACAGCCGCTTCCGAAGAAATCTACAAAGCCCAGCAGGCCGGTGGCCAGGCAAATGGCAATGCCGGACAGGCAGGCGGCGGAGATAGCGAGAATGTGACAGATGCTGAATTCGAAGAAGTGAAATAAGACATCACCTATAGCAGAAAGCTTTCATAAAGGCGACCGGAACAACCGGTCGCCTTTGCTTTTATGACTGCCGAATAATTGATTATAACTTTTGGCTGTATTGGATTAATGGCTATTTTTGCCGCGGTTAAAATTTTTAGTTTTTAATTATACTCTTCAATTTATACCATGGACACTCAAAAGAAAAATACCGGGATCTGGTGGTTAGGTTTCTTCGTATCTACTGCCGCTTTGATAGCTGCTATCGCCCTGCATTGGGAATACCTGACCATGATCATTCCCTTCGTGTGTACGACCTTTGTAAAAGCCATGGATATTATCTAAGTGGAATCCCCTCCAAACAAGCTTAGTATCTTCTTTTATAGCATCCCTGCCACCCGGCGGGGATTTTTTATGGAAAAATTCCTGAAATGTGTAAAATATACACAAATCGATTATTTTTACGTTAGTATCGACGAGTCCAAACCACGATTGCATGACTATTCAGTTTTACCTGCGCTTTCACACCCGGATGGGTCAGGAACTCCTGATCGCCGGATTACCAAATCAGCAGGAACCCCTTAAGATGTCCTGGTATAATAATGATTACTGGTTCGCCAGTATAGAACTGGATCCCATGCAGCTCGACGGATTCACGTATCATTATCTGCTTAAGGAAGATGACGGACGCGTTTTGCACGAATGGGGACAGGATCGTTCCTTCCATGCAAAATGGGCCGGCTTTCCGGAGATCCAGGTGGTGGATACCTGGAATTATGCCGGCGATTATGAGAATGCATTTTATACTGCACCTTTCCGCAAGACCCTGCTTCCGCATAGTGGCGGCAAGAAGATCAGATACCCGGGCGATTACACCCATGTATTTCGCGTGAAAGCCCCGCTGCTTAAGAAAAATGAAGTAATCTGCCTGCTGGGCGAAAGCACGGTGCTGGGCGACTGGTCAACCGACGACCCGGCATTGTTGAAGGAAGAGGATAACTGGTGGACCGTTGCCATCGAATTGCCCAAGGAGGGTTTCCCGCTGCATTACAAATACGGAATCTACAATACCAAACATAAATCCTTTGTCCGGTACGAGGAAGGGGAGAACCGCCAGCTTTTTGGCGATGCCGGTCTGCATTTGACCGTGGTAAACGATGGCTTTGCGCGACTCCCGAACAATACCTGGAAAGGGGCGGGTGTGGCAATTCCCGTGTTCAGTTTGCGCAGTAAACAAAGCTGGGGCGTGGGCGAGTTCACCGATATCGAATTGCTGGTCGACTGGGCCAGCACGGTGGATTTGAAACTGATCCAGCTGCTGCCGGTAAACGATACCACCGCTACCCATACATGGGTAGATTCCTATCCCTATGCCGCCATTTCAGCCTTTGCGCTGCATCCGATTTATATCAATGTTGAAAAAGTGGCCGGTAAAAAACAGGCCGCCTTATTAAAGCCTTTTAAAGAAGAACACCAATCGCTCAACGCACTTGAAACCGTCGACTATGAAGCGGTGATGGAGTTAAAGCACAAAGCCCTGCGCCGCTTGTTCGAAGTGATGAAAGACCAGTGGCTGGAGGATCCGGATTATCTGGAATTTTTCGAAAAGAACCGCGACTGGCTGGTTCCCTATGCGGCATTCTGTTATCTGCGCGATATACATAACAGTTCCGACTTCACGCAATGGGTGCAGCACAGCAGTTACGATGCCGCTGCCATTGAGCAATTTGTATCGCCTGACGGTGATCAGTATGCGCAGATACTCTATCATTATTTTCTGCAATACCATCTGCACCTTCAATTGAAAGAAGCAGCCGATTATGCCCATAAAAAGGGAATCATCGTGAAGGGCGATATCCCGATCGGTATTTATCGTTACAGTTGCGATGCCTGGGTGGAACCGGGGTTGTACAATATGGACATGCAGGCCGGTGCGCCGCCGGATGATTTCGCCATCAAGGGACAGAACTGGGGATTTCCCACCTATAACTGGGAGCGGATGCAACGCGATGGCTTTGCCTGGTGGATCCGCCGCTTCGCGCAGATGAGCGAGTATTTTGATGCCTTCCGCATTGACCATATTCTTGGGTTCTTCCGGATCTGGTCCATTCCGCTTAGCGCTACCGAGGGCATCATGGGACATTTTGTTCCCGCCATCCCGGTACGTGTGGAAGAATTCGCGGAACGCGGAATCTGGTTTGATGTAAATCGCTATACACGTCCATATATAAC
>DATCJQ010000283.1:0-4475 GCA_036562745.1 Flavihumibacter sp. | reverse complement strand
GGCAATACCGGTCTGACCTTAACGGCTGCCGATTACGTGTTCCTGGTGGATCCCTGGTGGAATACAGCCGTGCAGCAGCAAGCTGTGGACCGCGCTTACCGTATTGGGCAGACCAAAAATGTATTCGCTTATCAGATGATTTGTAAGGATAGTATTGAAGAGAAGATTATTGAACTGCAGCAACAGAAAAGAGCTTTGTCTGATGCACTGGTAACCGAGGATGAGGGATTTATCAAGCAACTTACCGAAGAGGATCTGCGTTATCTTTTTGCTTAACTGCACTGTCTGTTCGGTAGGCGACTTTTTTTTGCATGCCCTGCCGGCCTTGTTCGCATTGCCGGTACTGGCTTGTTTTCGAAAAGTTTAAATAAAGAAAGCCGGTTGATAATTTCAACCGGCTTTTATACACAACCTATCGGAACGACAATATCGGGTATTGTTTACGTTGTTTATGTTGTAACGCAACGTTTTTTGCACGGCGTAAATATAGTTAGGCAGCGATTGCGTGAAGCAGTGTTTCTCCCACTACTTTTTCAATTACCGGAGAATGTTCAGCTCCGCCTTTTTCCAATACAATCACTTTATTGATTGAAGGTTCCAGTCCGAATATCTGAACGGGACTACCGTTTACGCTTACACGAAATCTGGGAAGATGGTTAGCTGCAACATACGGTTTAGCTACTACTTCTAAAGGTTGTCCATTTACTACTACTTCAAAATTGATTGCTTTTGTTTTTATTTTCTTAGCCATGATTATATCGGTTTAAAGGTGATGAATGTGTTACTACCCCTATAAACCAAGAACTATGCCCGGAAAATGCCAACCGTGCCAAACTTCGTTTGTCCTAACAACTAATTAACAGTTATCTGACGTCGTTCTGACAATTCAATTTTCAGCATTATATAATAGTCTATCAATTTTCTAAACTGATTAATTACTCAGACTAACATTCTGTTAACAGTATAAAAAACACTCACAATACATTCATTTATAGTTGAATTCATATCAATTATTCGTACACCCTGATATAATCAACTTCCATCGAAGCACTGTTAAAAGAGGGATCAACGGGGCCCGAAAAATTTCCGCCCATTGCAACATTCATGATGAAAAAGAAATCCTGATTAAAAGGTAATGAAGCCGAATTAGGTATAGAATGAACCAATTGGTCGTTCACGAAAAGCTCGATTTTATCGGCGCGCCAGTTCAGCGAATACTTATTAAAGGTGGTGGTGGCGTTTTCGATGCGCAATGTTTTTCCGTCGGCATTGCCTCCGAATCGACCCGGGTAATGGAATGTTGTATAAATATTATTCAGGTCTCTTCCCAGGTGTTCCATGATATCTATTTCGCCGCAATCGGGCCAGGAAACCTGATCAATATTGGCGCCCAGCATCCAGATGGCCGGCCAGGTACCAACCCCTTCAGGCATTTTCGCACTAACTTCCACCCGACCATATTTAATGGTGAATTTCCCTTTGGTCAGAATGCGTGCCGATGTAAAGGGCATGCCGTTGTAATCTTCACGCCGCGCAGTGATGCGCAATACACCATTGGATACAATCACGTTTTCGGGGCGACTGGTATAGTACTGCTGTTCAGCGTTTCCCCAACCGTTATCACCGGTGCCGATATTGTAATCCCACTTTGAAGGATCCGGCGCACCGTTGGAATTGAACTCATCGCTCCAGATCAATCCGGGTTCGGAACTTTGCACATTCACCCAAATTTGTGTGCTCCTGGTCAGTTCGCCCGCGGCGTTGCTGGCCTTCACGGTTACTACATACAAATTATTACCCGATTTCTGATAGGTGTATTCCAGTTCGCCATCATCATCGGTTTGGGCTACACCATTTCCAAATTCGAAATGATAGCTGGTCGCATTTCGCGCATGTGCTTTAAAACTAACCAGTCCGCTGCCGTCTTTGGCAACATCGGCATTAATTACCAGTTGGGATGGAGCTCCCCCGGTTGGAGCATCGTCTTTTTCCTTGCTACAGCCGAATGCTGTCAAAAGACATAACAGGGATAATAATGTACTCATATTCTTATGCATCGCTTTACGGTTTTACTTTTAATTTTTGATACCAGGAATTACCATCTACTCCAATATTGCGGAGATGCATGGTGGTTTCCGTGATCGACAGAATTTCGTAGGTATTCGCGCCGGTAGCGAAGTTGATCGCACCATTGCCCGGCACCGTAAACTGTATTTGTGTGGAGGTGCCGGCAGGAATACCCGATACCGCGTCGCTGAAGGTTAGCAGTTTGGTTCCGCTTACATCAAGGGGATAACAATCTTCCGGACCATCGAATCCATATGAGCTAACCGAAGCGCCCTGGATAAAGCTGGCTCCCTTGTTATCGATGGTCATGGATACGCGGTTGTTGGCATCGCGACTGAAAGTGATTTCATCGTCGTAAAAGCATCCTACAAAAGCTTTCTCATCCGGGGCGGCCTGGTACCAGATGGGCTCGAAAGCATCGGCCGGACCAACTCCGATATGTCCGGGTGCGAGGTTGTCGGTGACCCAGGTTTTGCTGCCGGTTCCGGTTAAGGCCTCAAGAATTTCGGAAGGAATCTCGAAGACTACATTTACCCTGACTTTCTTGCTCAATGTCGACATCACACCACCGGTGCCGATGGCATTGACAGTTACCACGTATTCATTGGTGCCGGGGTTCCCATACTTATAAGTGATTTTTCCGCCCGGAACCATGCGGGTGGTACCGTCGCCGAAATCTATTTTATAGGTGATGGCGTTGCCGGCATGGGCGGTGATCTGAACCCGTCCGCTACCATTTCCGTCGGGATTGGCGGCATCGGCTCCTTCGACCTCCAGGTCGAGTACCAGATCGGTGGGGGCTTTGATCTCCCCGAAAGAATATTCTGTTTTTTCGCAGGCCGGCATGCTTACAGCCGCAAGGGCTAGCAGGGAGGAGGCCAGTATATAATTTCGTATACGCATACTGTTTAGTTTAAAGTGATATCATCAAAATACCAGGTGAAATCGGCGCTGCCGTCGCCCGGAGTGCCCAGGTCGAAAATCAGCACGATTTTCTGATAGCTTTCGGATGTATTAATGCCCGAGTAGTCGAAGGTGAGCAGTTCCCATTCTCCTGCTTTGGTGCTGGTGGCTTCCTGTTCGTAGGCGATACCGCCATTGTTTTGGTTTTCCACTTTCAGCAGCAGCCTGGCGCCCACGCGCGGTGAGTAAACTTTTACGGTGAAGGTTTTCTTCGTAGAAAAGTCAATCGGCGCATCCAGGGAGATAAAGGCCCCGCCCCAGGGCTGTCCGGGATGCTTAATCATTTGTCCAACTTTGGCGCTGGTATTCCCTCCGCCGCTAACCGGGTTGTCGATAATGCTAACCGCTCCTCCGTCGAAGTTGACGAAATCGTAACTGAGGCTGGATGACTCAAAACTCAGCGGCAGGGCAAGCACATCGGGCTCACCCGATTCGCCCACCATTTGTATATCATCCCAATAGAACACCTCGCCAGTGCCGACAGATCCGAATCCAAAAAAGATGGATGCTTTATCGTAGGTTCTGCTCAGATCCAGGGCCGGTGTGCCTGCTGCGTGATTGCTGAAATCAAACTCCAGCGTTTCCCAGGCGTTGGCAACAGTAGTGGTGGCCAGGGTTTCAACGGAAATGCTTCCATTGGTATGATCCTCCACTTTTAGCAGCACAGGTATGCCGGCAGCCGGACTATACACACGCACGCTCATTTTGGTGGCTGTTGCGCTGAAGGGGATAGGTTGGGCAAATCCATCCGGGGTTCCGATGGTGGTACCGGCCCAGGTTTCCGCACCGTTGGGCTTGGTGGTCTTCTTTACCCGGTTTCCTGCCATAGTGGGATCAAATGCATCTTCGGTGATATTTCCGCCGAAATCGGTTACAGTGTAGTCGATATTCTGTCCGTCGAAATTCACCGGCAGTGAAATCTGTGCATCTGTAGGCGGCAGGCTGCTCACCAGGCGGATATCATCCACCAGGAAGGTGAAATTGCCCGAGCCGTCACCCGGTGTACCGAGTTCGAATATCAGCACGATCTTCTGATAGGATTCGGAACTGTTGATACTGCTAAAATCGAACGCCATGGTTTCCCATTCGTTGGCTTTGGTAATGGTTTGCTCCAGTTCGTGGAAGATGCCCCCATCGGCGATATTCTCCACCTTCAGCAACAGTTTCGCGCCGGCACGGGGAGAGAATACATTGAGAAGGAAAATCTTGTTGGAACTAAAGTCGATAGGCTGACTCAGCGCGATGAAAGATCCGCCCCAGCCTTCGGGAGCATATTTAATCATCTGCGCCACTTTGTTGGAATTGTTGGCGGGTGTTTTATGCGGATTATCAATAACGGTCACCACCCCGCCGCCGAAATTCACCCATTCGTAATTGAGCGTGGAACTTTCAAAATCGATCGGAAGCAGGAGCGGATTCTCGATCACGATATCTTTCTCCAGTTC
>DATCJQ010000272.1:0-3287 GCA_036562745.1 Flavihumibacter sp. | reverse complement strand
GCCCATGATTACGATGCCGATATGGTACCATTTATCGTCATTATCGGGCATGTTGATGGTATTGCGCAACTGAGCCTTCGCGGAGTAGGTTCCACAAATGGCTGAAACACAAAGCAACAGGGATAACCAAAAACCTTTCTTATTCGCCAGGTTTACATGCTTAAAATCATACATACGTAAAAGTCGTGCTATAGGCAGGAGGCTTTTGATCTCTTAAGTATCAAATTAACGGCCAATTTACGGTTCTATTGTCGCAGAATTGCATTATAACATTGCTTTAGAATCTATACAACTGCTTTAGAACCAGCATAAATGGTGCTGATGCCCATGGTCAGTGATTTTTTATAAACCTGCTGGTAACCGGTATCGCGCAGAATCTGTAGAAAATCCTCTCCTTCGGGGAAAGCCTGCACAGAATCGTTGAGATATTGGTATGCTTCCTTGTTTTTGGAGATCAGTTTTCCTATTCCCGGCGTAACCAGTTTCATGTAAATCTGGTACAGCGATTTGAACCCGACTGTTTTGGGTTTGGAGAACTCCAGCACGATCAGCTTTCCACCGGGCTTGAGTACCCGAAGCATTTCGGAGAGACCCTTGTGCAGGCTTTCGAAATTCCGGACGCCAAAGGCCACGGTGATGGCATCGAATTGATTGTCCTCAAACGGAAGTGCCTCGCTGTCGGCCTGTAACAGGGTGATGCTGTTCTCCAGTCCGAGTTTGCTGATTTTCTGCCGGCCGATTTCCAGCATTCCGTTCGATATATCGATTCCGGTAATATGTTCAGGCTTGAGATACTTATGGGTGGTGATGGCCAGGTCGCCGGTTCCGGTTGCCACATCCAGCACCTTGCGGGGCGCCAGATCCTTCAGTTCGCGGATGGCTTTTTTTCGCCATTGAACGTCGATACCGCCGCTCAGAAAATGATTGAGGAAATCGTATCGAAATGCAATCTGGTCAAACATTTCGGCAACCTGCTCCTTCTTGCTCTTCTGAGCTTCCTTGAAGGGTACTATCTTATCGTGCGGAAGTGACTGGCTCATCGCCGGCAAAGGTAGTCTTTCCCCGGTTTTTTCGGCGGGAAAGTCATCCTCCGTTTTTCAGGTTTAGGGAGAGTAATTGCCTGTCTTAATAGTCCAGTTCCAATTTCAGGCGATCTTTCAGTTCCTTCACCAGCGGAAACTGTTCAACCAATTGCTGGAATCGCTCTTTAGAGTTGAGCGGTGCCTCAATCTTGATGGCCAGGTCCTCGCGGGCTTCCACTACCACCTGATAGGAGAGCCTTCTGTTGTGGAAACGGTTCTGCAGATATTCAGTCAGGCCGATGCGCTCACCATCAATAAATTTCTGTTGAAGATTGTTCGGCGTCACCACGGTAAACTGCTCTGCATTCACCACACGCAATTCGGCCATTTCGAAACTCTGGGCAGCGGGATTACGATTGGCCTTCAACTGCTCAACAAACTCAGCCCAGGCCATTTTGAGTAATTCGGGTGTGAGCTGTATGGAAGTGATCGCCTTCTGTGTTTGTGCCACGGAACTCACCTGCTGACGGATTTTCTGAAGAGATCCCAGTTTGCCACTCAGCGCTGGTTTCTTTGTTTCCATCAACTTGTCCTCGATAATCAGTTTCGCACCTTGTGCAGAGGAAGAGGGTGAAGATGCTATACTTGCGGGCGTGGAGGCTGGTATGCCTGCTGGTGTGGAAGCAGGCATGGCTGCCGGCGTGGATGCCGGGCTGCTTTTGAATGCAGGAACTGCTGTTGCTGGTGCAGTTTGCCCCGCGGAGGATGAACTCGGTGCGCTGGATGTGCTCTGCTTATCGGGACTAACCTGCAGGGGCTGGAGGCTACGGAAATTCAGCGGTCTTAGTTCAGTTCTTTTTTTTTTATCCGCATCGCCTATTACTTCAATAGCCTGTTGCAGATAACAAAGTTTGATCAACGCCAACTCAACATGCAATCGCTTGTTGCGGGCCGATTTATAATTGATCTCAGCTTCGGCCAGCAGGTTGAGTGCACTTACCAGATAACCGGTGCTGCAGGAGGCAGCCATTTCAAGGTATTTCTGACGAAAACTTTCCACCACTTCCACCAGTCCGGCTACCTTAGCGTCCTTACTAAGCAGAAGATTGCGGATGAACTCTGCAAATCCGTTCAACACCAGATCTCCTTCAAAGCCCTTGCGGTTGATATCTTCAAACAGCAGCAGGGCGCCGGAGAGATCCTGTTTCAACATGCAGTCCATCAGCCTGAAATAATAGTCTGCATCCAGAATATTCAGGTGTTCCAGTGTATTCTTGTACGTGAGCTCGCCATTGGTAAAGCTTACAATTTTATCGAGGATACTCAGCGCATCGCGCATACACCCCTCACTTTTCTGGGCAATTACCTGCAGGGCGGGCAGTTCGGCCTGGATGGACTCTTTCTGGCAGATCTCTTCCAGATGTTCTACCGTGTCCTGGGTGGTGATCCGTTTGAAATCGAAGATCTGGCATCGCGATAAAATCGTGGGCAGGATCTTATGTTTTTCAGTGGTGGCCAGGATAAAAATCGCATAGGGAGGCGGCTCCTCCAGGGTTTTCAGGAAGGCGTTGAAGGCACTGGTACTGAGCATGTGCACCTCATCCACGATATAAACCTTGTAACGGCCTGCCTGCGGAGCGAAACGAACCTGTTCCACCAGAGCGCGGATATCGTCGACCGAGTTGTTACTGGCGGCATCGAGCTCATGGATATTCAGTGAGCTTCCTTCGTTAAACGAAACGCAGGAAGTACAGGTATTACATGCTTCGCCATCGGGAGTGGGCTTTTCGCAGTTAATGGTCTTAGCCAGAATCCGCGCACAGGTGGTTTTACCCACACCACGCGGACCGCAAAACAGAAATGCATGCGCCAGCTGTTGGTTACGGATGGCGTTTTTCAGGGTGGTGGTGATATGGGATTGACCCACAACCGTAGAAAAATTCTGCGGACGGTACTTTCTCGCTGATACTATAAACTGCTCCATACGGCGGCAAAAATAAGTGATTTATTCCACCTGACTGTCCACCCGTCGGGTACCCGTCGGGTACCCGACGGGTAGGTTCTGTCAAAGCACGGGATGGCGCCGGAATGGCTTGTTTCGATCGAAGAGGTAGCGGTAGGTGGTCAGCACCCGGCTGCGTTCGTTGGTGAGGCTTTCGGCCACGGCAATCATCTTGGGGTTGAAATCGCCGATCCACTGCATCTCGTACTCTTCGTATTTCAGCCGGGTCTGAATGATTTTGGCCGATTCCACGATAATATAAC
>DATCJQ010000539.1:0-5546 GCA_036562745.1 Flavihumibacter sp. | reverse complement strand
ATGAATTTAAGATACGGCAAAGGGTTTAGATTCTTAAGAAAAACGGCGAAGAAACTGCTGAGCGCTGCATATCCGGTAGTAATAAAAATATTCCCGTTACCCAAAGTATTATCAATCGATGAAACACTGGATTTCCTCATTGAAAAAAGGGCATCTATTTCGCGATTCGGCGATGGTGAGTTACTCTATATTATTGATCGCATAAATCTTCCTTTTCAAAAACAGGATGACCGGCTTCGCAATAAGATGATTGAAGCATTGAATGTGGAAGTGGATAATCTTATAGTCGGTTTCCCTATCGGATATTATTCAATCGACAATCTTTTGCCAGAGTCAAAGGATACATGGAGAAGCCAGATTGCCTGGATCTATCCGAGGTTACGGAAATACCTTCCAAAGAACCGTACATTCTATAATTCGAGTATGACGAGACCCTATGCTCATTACGCTGATAAATCGATCAGTAAGGGTTATTTCGAAAAACTGCGTCGAATTTGGGATGATCGCGAAATCATATTGATTGAGGGTGAAAAAAGCAGACTGGGAGTGGGTAACGATCTGTTCGCCAATGCCAGCTCTTTAGTGCGTGTGCTTGCTCCCAAACACAATGCATTCAGTCGTTATGACGATATCATAGACTATGTAAAAACACAAGATCAATCGAAACTGATACTGATTGCCCTTGGGCCAACCGCCACTGCGATGTCCTATGATCTTGCAAAGATGGGTTTCCAGGCGATTGATATTGGTAACGTGGATATAGAATATGAGTGGTACCTGCAGGGTGCAACCACTAAAGTGAAAATCAAGGGAAAATATACCAGCGAAGCGGTGGGTGGAAGAGAAGTGGATGATCTGGACGATCCGGTTTACAAAAGTCAGATAGTAAAAACATTTTTGCTGGATGAGTGACAGGAAGACGATTTGTATTATTGGACCATGCCTGAAAATGGGTGGCATTGAGCGGGCTTCCAGCAATGTTGCGAACGGCTTGGATGATCTCGGCTATCGGGTGATATATCTGGCTATATTCCGTCAGGAAAAGTTCTTCACGCTCAATAAGGATGTGTTGTTTGATGAGCCGCTGGCCGGACAAAACACCAACAAGCTGGCGATTTGGCCTACTATTACCAGGATCAGAAAAAAAATAAAGGAGTACAATCCGGATGGTATTCTGGTGTACAATAAATTTTATGCTGCATTGGTGGGGCTGGCGCTTTGGGGTACGGGTTATTCCTATTTTCTTTCTGAGCGCTCCAGTCCATTTTATAAATGGGCACGAAAAATTAAGCTGATTAATCGAGTCGCATTTACCTTAAATCCTCCTGCCGGTGTACTCGCTCAAACAAAACAGGCTGCTGAATTCCAGCGAAAATATTATGGACCGAAACCGGCCATCGAAGTTATTCCCAATTCATTGAGCAGTACCAGCAAAGCCAATCCCAATTTGGAGAGCAAACAAATACTTGCTGTCGGCCGGTTAAATGATCACCTTAAAGGATTTGATCGCCTGATCAGGGCCATGCAGTTCGTGGCAGCAGACTGGCGTTTGGCGATTGTGGGTGCCGATTCTAAAAAGGGACCGTTGAACGATTTGATAACTGAGCTTAATCTCGGCCATCGTATTTCACTGGAGCCTAAAGCTTCCGATTTGACCGAATATTACAACAGCAGTTCCATTTATGTAATTCCGTCCAGAAGTGAAGGCTTTCCCAATGCACTGATTGAGGCTATGGCCGCAGGCCTTCCCCCGGTGAGTTTTAATTTTATTGCGGGGCCTGCTGAGATAATCTCAGACGGCCAAAACGGATTGCTGGTACCCGAAGGGGATATTGAGGGACTGGCTGCAGCAATCAACAAACTGGCGGCCGATTTAAATGAAAGGAAAAGGATTGCCGCAAATGCAAAAGAAGCGGAAAAGGACTATTCGAATGACCGCATTTGCAGCAGGATTGCACAATTTCTAAATCTATGACAAGCACGGAAAAAGGAATACTTGTTTCAATAATCATCCCGGTTTATAATGCTTCGGCTCATTTGAGAAAAGCATTGGACAGCGTCTGCCAGCAAACCTATCCAAGTTTTGAGTTGATTTTGGTAGATGACGGATCCACCGATGATTCTTCCGCTATCTGTGAATCCTATCGGAATTCAGATCCAAGAATCAAGGTGCTGAAACAGGTAAACGCAGGAGCCGGTCCGGCCCGAAATTTCGGATTGGAGCATGCAGCAGGAGATCTGATCTATTTCATGGACAGTGATGACTGGATTGAACCAACACTCCTCGAAACCGCTGCCAAAGCATATCAGGACAAGCCCTATGATATGTTTGTGTTTGGTTATAATAAAGTTTCAGAAGACGGAGCCCTGATCAACAAAATTCTGCCTCCCGCAGTTAGTATCGATGATTTGCCCAATCAGCAGGATCGCTTGGCGGAGATGTTTACTACCGGTGTTGGCCTGGCTGTGTGGGATAAGGTATTCCGGGCCGATTGTATTCGTCAGAACAATATCCGGTTCGGGAAGAAAAAAAGAACTCAGGATTTTGTTTTCGTGATGGATGCTTTAGACCAAACAAAAACCATCCGGGCCTGTTCAGAAAGTTTCTATAATTATCGCCTCATATTTAATATCAACCGGAAATTTGACGAGAATATCGTCGATAATCACATTGAGAACTATCAGCGTATTCTGAACTTTTTCAAACAGGGATATTCCAACTCCAGAATTGCTACTTACCTGCTAACACTCCGAACCCTCTGGTTTGGGATTGTGGTGCCTATAAATATTGTGGCAGTTAAACAGATGACAGAGGCTGATAAAATTGCTCAACTGAATTTGATGCTTGCCAGACTGAAAAATTGTAACGATAAGCAGGTGCTGCAAAACGGCCGGCTTAGTGGTAAATTTGCGTACCTGAATCGATTGCTAAATATCTACAATAAACACTTGCTATATTATATTGCCCGGATTATGCAGGTGTCGAGAAGAAAATTTAAAATATCAAACTGATGTGTGGAATTGCTGGCGCGGTTAGCTTATCCAAACCTTTGACCTCTATAAATGTAGACATTCACGCCCTGTCCAAAAGAGGGCCTGATGATTCTGGTGTATTTCAGGATAACCATGTGATGCTGGCGCACCGGCGTCTGTCCATCATTGACCTGAGTACAGGACATCAGCCGATGGAGAGTGAAGACGGTTCGGTGATCCTGGTGTACAACGGTGAAATCTACAATTTCCTCGAACTTAAAGCGGAACTTCTGGAGAAAGGGAAATCCTTTCGCACTACCAGTGATACCGAGGTGATTATCCAGGGGTATAGGGAGTATGGTATAAATATTCTGCTGCAACGCCTGGAGGGCATGTTTGCATTCGCGCTTTATGATAAGGCGAAGAATAAATGTTATATCGCCCGCGACAAATACGGGGAGAAGCCGCTCTACTATAATTATCACGATAACGTGATATATTTTGCCAGCGAACTCAAGGCGTTGAATGATGTGCTGAAAACCGATGAGCTCGACCACAAAGCCATCAATCTTTTTTTGACACTCAGTTATATTCCCGCACCCTACACGATTTACAAGCATGTTTCCAAACTGGTGCCCGGTCACTTTATTGAAGCCTCGGCCGATGGGGCCATGCAAATCAACCGGTATTACGATATCCGCGAAAAAATAAGCAAACGAGGTGCCGCCCCCAGCTATGAGGAAGCCAAGGCTCAACTGAAAAAACTGGTATTTAAATCGGTGGAGCAGCGAATGATTTCGGACGTTCCCTTTGGTGCCTTCCTTAGTGGTGGTGTCGATTCGAGTATTATCAGCGCTGTAATGGCTCGAATTCATAACCAGCAGATCAATACCTTCTCCATTGGTTTCAATGAAGCTGCCTATGACGAAAGTCAGCGTGCCGAGCTGGTTTCCAAACATATCGGAAGCAAACACGAAGTATTTTTTCTGGATTTTAAGCATGCCTATGATATGCTCGACCAGATAACTTCCTATTTCGATGAGCCATTTGGCGATTCAAGCGCCATACCAAGCTTTTTTGTTTCTAAAATGGCTGCCAGCAAGGTAAAGGTGGTATTAACCGGGGATGCGGCAGATGAATTGTTTGGAGGGTATGAAAAATATCTCGCGCCTTACTACTCTGCCAAATACATGCGCGTTCCCAAACCTGCCCGCAAAGTATTCGAGAAACTGGTTTCAATCGTTCCGCATACCAGTCTTACCAATCACACCCTTCGCAAAATCAAGAAGGTGGTGAATAATTCAGGTATGAGCCATTTTGATCTTCATTACACTATGATGAGTCTCGGATTCACCGATACGGAAAGAGCTGCAGTGGTGGAGCCCAATTACCTGGAAGATGTTAAGGGATTGATTCGGGAGACCTACGATGCATATAACTGCTCCGGGGATCCGATGGACAAGGGATTTTACACCGACCTTACCTATGTGCTCGAAGGCGACATGCTTACCAAAGTGGATCGCATGTGCATGATCAATTCACTCGAGGCAAGGGTGCCCTTCCTCGACTCGAAGATCGTGGAGTTTGCCTATTCACTTCCGCTTCATTACAAGATAAATGGTACTAATAAGAAGCGAATTCTGAAAGAGACATTCGCCGATCTGCTGCCAGGCCAAACCATGAATTTCTCAAAAAAAGGATTCGGAGTACCCGTGAACCTTTGGATGAAAACTGAGCTGAAACAGGAGATGCTGAAAATCACCAGTCGCGATTTTATTGAGAAACAGGGGATTTTCAAATACGACTACGTGCAAAAATTATATCAGGAACATCTAAGCGGAGCACAGAACCATACTTTCCGCTTATGGAACCTGTATATCTTTCAAAAATGGTATTCAAGAAACGTTATTAAGGCTGAATGAAAAAGAAATTAGTACTGGGCGTAACAGCTGGTGGTAGTTCCAAATTGCTGGTGGGACAGGCCCGTTACTTCTTGGACAAGGGATATGAAGTTTACCTGATTTCGGAAGATCACTTTAAAGAGAAATTATTTTGCGAGCGGGAAGGCTGTACTCATCTTCCCGTAAAAATATCGAAGGAGATCAGTCCCTGGCAGGATTTGAAAACCCTGATCCAGATCATAAAACATTTCAGGCGGATCAAACCAGACATCGTAAATGTGGGCACCCCGAAGATGGGGTTACTCGGCATTCTGGCCGCCGCTATGCTGGGTATAAAAAATCGCATCTTCACCTGTCGCGGCTTGCGATACGAAAATGTGGGAGGCTTCACCGGATTTTTATTGCGTTCCATGGAGCGACTCACCAACCGCCTGGCAGTGAAGGTGATTTTTGTGGGACATAGCCTCAAAGAAGCTGCCATTGCCGGTGGTACCGCTTTCCCTGCCAAATCCTATGTGATCGGGATGGGAAGCAGCAATGGCGTGAATACAAAGGAATTTGATCCCTCTCATTTCAGCGAAGAACAAAAGGCCGAACTCCGAAAAAGATACAATATAAAGGAAGATGAAATCCTTATCGGCTATGTGGGGCGGGTTTCCAAACGAAAAGGTT
>DATCJQ010000248.1:0-4142 GCA_036562745.1 Flavihumibacter sp. | reverse complement strand
GAGATGATCAAGATGATCTACCCCAAGAAACCCCTCTTCCCCCCGAGCTGGCGGATGATGATTTGTATTCCCTCCTCCATTACGGAGGTGGAGAAAAGGGCGGTTCGCGACAGTGCCGAACAGGCCGGTGCCAAGGAAGTTTACCTGATTCACGAGCCGATGGCAGCGGCGCTTGGTATTGGGATTGATGTGGAGGAACCCGTTGGTAACATGATCATCGACATAGGTGGTGGTACCACTGGTATTACCGTGATTGCCCTGGCTGGTATCGTGTGCGACCAGAGTATCCGTATTGCCGGCGATGAATTCACGGCCGATATTATGGAAGCACTTCGCCGCTATCACAGCTTACTGATTGGTGAGCGTACTGCCGAGCAGATCAAGATTCAAATCGGGGCCGCCATGAAGGATCTGGATAATCCGCCGGATGATATCCCCGTAAACGGACGTGACCTGGTTACCGGTATCCCCAAGCAGATCATGGTGAGCTTCCAGGAAATTGCCGAAGCCCTTGACAAGAGCATTTTCAAAATCGAAGAAGCCATCCTCAAAGCACTGGAAACTACTCCGCCCGAGCTGGCTGCGGATATCTATCGCCGTGGTTTGTATATCACCGGTGGTGGTGCCCTGCTGCGCGGACTGGACAAACGCCTGAGCCAGAAAATCAAGCTGCCCGTTCACGTGGCAGACGATCCCTTAAAAAGCGTGGTTCGGGGAACCGGTATTGCGCTCAAGAATTATGACCGCTATCCCTTTGTGATGCGATAATAGGTATGCGAAATATCTTCCTGTTCATCCGCCGTTATTTTAATTTCCTGTTGTTCCTCGCACTTCAGGCACTGGCTTTATCTTTTTTGTTTCGCTATAACAAGTTTCATGAGGCGGCCTTCGCGGGCGTGGCCAATGAAATTACGGGCCGGATCAACGAGAAGTATAATACCGTGGAGTATTATTTCAAGCTCAAAAAGGCCAACGAGAACCTGGTAAAGGAGAATCTGGTCCTGCGCGACATGCTCCGTTCCAACTATGAAACCGCGGATACCACCCATCGACTGGTGGTGGATTCCATCCGGGTGGATTCCCTCAAGCGTTTTCAGAAATACGTTTACCGCGATGCCAAGGTCGTGGGCAGCTTTGTGAGTACCCAAACCAATTTCCTCACCATTCACCGCGGTCATGATCAGGGTGTTCATCCCGATATGGCGGTGATCGGTCCGGCCGGCGTCGTGGGCCGCGTGGTGAATACCAGCGCCAATTTTGCCACGGTGATGACCATGATCAGCAAGCAGTTCAAGGTGGATGGCAAACTGAAAAATTCGGGCGAACGCGGATCTGTAAGCTGGGACGGGCATAATCCCCATTTCGTGCAGATGCGGAATATCCCCAAAAGCGTAAGTGTACAAAAGGGCGATTCCGTGCTCACCAGCGAGCTTTCCTCGATTTTTCCGCCCAATATCCTGATTGGAACGGTCGACTCCGTGCTGAACGATCCCAGTACCAATTTTTACAATCTCCGTCTGCGGACCGCCACCAATTTCTCTACGGTGCAGTTCGTGTACGTGGTGCAGAATACGCAGGTCGAAGAACAATTAAAACTGGAAAAAGCAACCCGCAATACGAATGAGTGATTTAGTGAAACATAGTCTGCGAGCGCTGCTCTTTCTCCTGGTGCAGGTATATGTACTGCACAAGATTCCGCCCGTGCACCAGTTTGTGGTTCCCTATGTTTATTATCTTTTCCTGATCTGGCTTCCCTTCAATACCGGAAGGATCTGGCTGATGATCATAGCATTCTTTTACGGACTGGCGCTTGACTATTTCCTGATGACACCGGGCTTGCACGCCGCGGCCTGTATCCTCGTGGCCTATCTGCGACCCTTCCTCGTAAACCTGCTGATTCGCCAGGAAGGAGCGGAGCAGAGTTATGGTGCGCCATCCATCAACAGCATGGGCTGGGCGCCTTACAGCCTGCTGGTATTCATACTTACGTTGGTGCATCACAGTTATCTCGTGCTCCTCGAATGGATGAGCTTCGGAAATTTCTGGTATTTCCTCGGCAAAGTGGGAGCCACCACCGCCCTCAGCCTGGTGCTGGTTTTGCTGACCGAAATGCTTTTTTACCGGAAAGAACGGTTCAGGACGAATATGTAAGAATCGGCCATCGAATATCTGCTCAACTAAAATGCAGGGGTTTGAGTTTTCCCTACATTTGTAGTTGATTTATCCAGCTTCAACTGCCCCCTTTCCTTTATGTCTGTGTTTAACCAGTCCCGTTCAACAGTTATCCGCCTGATCATTGCAGGTGTTTTCCTGATCATCGTTGCACAACTGATGAATCTTCAGCTGTTTTCGAACAAGTATGAAGCGCTGGCATTCAACAATGCCGTTTATCCGAAAGTGCGTTATCCCGACCGGGGTATCATCTACGACCGCAAGGGCAGGGCCATCCTCAACAATACCATCATGTACGATCTGGAAGTAACCCCTTCGCAGATCAAGGGAATCGATACGAATTTTCTCTGCCGCCTTGTGGAGATTGATACTGCCGAGTTTCGCAAGCGGATCGTGACGGCCATCCTCAAAAACGGGCGCTATCGGCCAAGTATATTCGAAGATCTGCTCACGCCCGAAATGCATGCCCGCCTGGAGGAGAATATTTACAAGTTTCCCGGATTCGCACTGGTGGAACGTCCGGTGCGCGTATATCCCTACAATGCTGCAGCGCATATCATGGGGTATATCGGTGAGGCAGACTCGGGCAATATCAAACGCTCGAATGGATTCTACCGCCTGGGCGACTATGTGGGCAAAACCGGTCTCGAAGCCTTTTATGAAAGGGTGCTGATGGGTAAGCGCGGGGTGGAATACATGATCAAAGACAACAAGAACCGCCTGGTGGGTAAATATGAAAACGGCATGTACGATACCGCAGCAATAGCCGGACGCAATCTTCGCACCTATATCGATATCGAGTTGCAGCAGCTGGCGGAAAAACTGATGCAGGGCAAAGTGGGAGCCGCCGTGGCGATCGAACCCAAAACCGGCGGCATACTCGCCATGGTATCCGGACCCAATTTCGACCCGAACATGTTAACGGGACCGAACAAGCAGCAGAATTTCAACAAACTGTTTCTGGATGTAAGTAGTCCGCTGCTGAACCGTGCGATCAAGGGCCAGTATCCCCCCGGCTCCACCTTTAAGCCCCTGGGCGCCCTGGTGGCTTTGAATGAAGGAATTATCACGCCCTCTTTTGGGGTGGGATGCGGTGGTGCCTATCATGGTTGTTCCCGCGCCGTTCGATGTACGCACAGCAACGCCGGTCACGCTGCAAATCTCCGGTTGGCCATTGCCAATTCCTGTAACTCCTATTTCACGCATATTTATCGGCTTTCTGTAGATGCGCCCAAGTTTAAGGGAGTGAAAAACGGCTACCAGAAATGGAAAAGCTATATGAACGCATTTGACCTGGGGGTTAAAGTGGGCGTGGATCTTCCCAGCGAGGACAAAGGAAATATCCCGGATAGTTCGGTTTACAATAAAGTTTATCGCAACAGCTGGAACAGTTGTACCAATCTTACCCTGGGTATCGGTCAGGACATGATGCTGGCCACGCCCCTGCAGCTGGCCAACTCCATGTGTATTATCGCTAACAAGGGGTATTATTATACACCGCATTTTGTGGAGCGAATTGATGATGAAACCGAGGCGGATACCATTATGCGCCCCTTCCGTATCAAACATGAGCCGCTGACCAGTATTTCAGACGAAGCCTTTGAAGCGGTGATTGCCGGTATGCAGGATGTGGTGGAAATCGGTACTGCGCGTATGGCCAAGATTCCGGGAATAAATGTATGCGCCAAGACGGGTACAGCGGAAAACTATCGGGTAATCGATGGCAAGAGAACCAAGCTCAAGGATAACTCCGTTTTCGTTTGTTTCGCACCGAGGGAGGATCCGAAAATTGCTATTGCCGTGGTAGTGGAAAACGCCGGTTATGGTGGTACCTGGGCGGGACCGATTGCCGCGCTCATGATGGAGAAATACCTGAATGACACCCTGCGTCCTGAACGCGTAAAAGAAGTGGAAAGAATCGCCAATACCAACCTGATGCCGGCTTACCTGGTGCGGGAGCAGTATAAGGC
>DATCJQ010000247.1:0-4214 GCA_036562745.1 Flavihumibacter sp. | reverse complement strand
CATTGGTACTTCTCATCAAACGGCGATGCCCTGCCACATACACGTGCCCATTTACCGGATTCACCACGATTTTATGTACAATATCAAAAGCGGCATCAAACACTTCGAGATCGCCCACAAAAGTGCTGTTCAGGCGTTGCCAGGTGGCTCCGTTATCGGTGGATTTAAACAGTCCGTTTCCCAGGAAAAAAGCACCGCCCGCGGAAGGGGAGGCCGAATTCCCGAGGGCCTCTCCACCCCCGGCATACCAGGTATTCTGGTTACCCGGCCGCGGATCCTGGGCTATGGCCGTTACGTTATGAATTTCGTTCTCGGGCGTCACATTGGTCCAGGTTAGTCCCCCGTTCGTAGAGCGAAACAGCCCGCCGCTTACAGCGCCTGCAATGATCACCCTATTGCTCCCCGTACCATAGCGGACATCATAAGCCACGGCCCGTGTGCGACCCCCGAAATTGGTGGGACCCGCCGGCGTGTAATTGTTATCGGCCATGGGGGTGAACCAGGAAGCGGTCAGGGGTTCGCGCTCGGGAATGCGCCGGGCCAGGGCTTTTTCCCGCTCATGAATGCCAATGGGATAGCGCCCCGTACCGCCATCTTTCAGCTGGTTGTATTCATACATCACGCGCTGCTGACTGAAGAATGCTTTTTCCTGCAGGGTCTTCTTCTTCCGCGGCTTGTTTCCGCGATAGATTCCGGTAGATGGCTGCAATAAATCGGCGGGACTAAATAAAAAAATGCCAGCCAGGATAAGCGTGGCCATGGTAAGTGACGCAGTCAGCAGTCCTTTTTTCATACGGAGTTATTAATGAACGTTTGTAAACCAAACGTTTTGATAAGCTTAGTGGTTAACACAAGATATAAAAAACTATTCGTATTACCTTTGCACCTCCCACCCCCTTAGGGTGGCAGTGTGTAATGAACCTGGAACATTTACTGGAGCAGTATGCTAAAGACCCCCGCCTATTTCAATTGGCGGACAAGCTTACTATGTCTGTACCCCAGCACCTGGTGCTGAAAAACCTCACCGGCAGCTCCCCGGAATTCCTTCTCACAGCCATTTTCCGCCATTCCGCCGCCGAACAGCTCAACCATATCGTGGTGCTGAACGATGCCGAAGAAGCCGCTTATTTCCATAATACCATGGAAAACCTGAGCAAGGCGCTGGATCTGTTTTATTTCCCTTCGTCGTTTCGTACCAAGAAAAATTATCGCCTGCTCAACAGCAGTCACGTGATGCTGCGTACCGAAGCCCTCACCCGGCTCAGTGCAGGCGGCAATAAGAAGATGGTTGTCACATACCCCGAGGCGCTCTTCGAAAAACTGGTGCGTCCCGAAACGCTGAACCGTACCATCATCAATATCAAGGTGAACGATACACTTGATACCGTGGCGCTCTACGAGAAGCTCACCGATGCGGGTTTCACGCGAACCGATTTTGTATATGAACCCGGACAGTTCGCCGTGCGGGGAGGTATTCTCGATATTTATTCCTTCGGCAATGAAAAACCTTATCGTGTCGAATTGTTCGGCAACGAGGTAGACAGCATCCGCCTGTTTGATCCGGAATCGCAACTGAGTGAACGCAAACTGTTGCAGGTAAGCATCATTCCGAATCTGCAAACAGAAATGCCGGATGAGGCATCGATTTCGCTCTTCGATTTCATGCCCGATAACACCATCGTGTGGATGAACGAATGGCAGTTCATGAAAGAAAGGCTCGAGCTGCAGGAAGAGGAGCTGGAGCTCTTCCTCGAGCGAATGGAGCCCGCGCCGGTGCGCGACGATGAGGAGGAAGATAAACTTATCAGGAAAACCATCCGGAAAGACGAATTTCTCACGGCGGTTGAAATTGAAGAGCTGTTGAAGAAACATCATATCGTGGAGATCGAGGGGCATGCCACCTGGACCGGTCGCCCTACCTATGAAATCGAATTTCAGACCAGGCCGCAGCCTGCATTCAACCGGCAGTTTGATCTGCTGATCAAAGATTTGCAGCAATGGGCGAAAAAGGGATTTGGCCTTTATCTCTTTGCGGAGAATCCCAAACAGCTGGAGCGATTACATACCGTGTTCGAAGACCTTAAAGCGGAAATCCAGTTCACGCCCGTTCCTGTTGCCATACACGGCGGATTTATCGACGAGGGCATTCGGGCGGTATGTTATACCGATCACCAGATTTTCCAGCGTTATCACAAATACAAGGTTAAGCAGGCCTACAACAAGAACAAGGCGCTGACACTTCGCACGCTGCGCGAATTGCAACCCGGCGATTTTGTTTCGCATATCGATCACGGGGTGGGCGTGTACAGCGGCTTGCAAAAACTCGAGGTAAATGGTAAGCTGCAGGAAGCGGTGCGCATCATCTACAAGGACAGCGATATCCTTTACGTGAACATCAACTCCCTGCACAAGATTTCAAAATACACGGGCAAGGAAGGCACTGTTCCCAAAGTGAACAAACTTGGCAGTGATGCCTGGGCCAAACTGAAAGAGAAAACCAAGACCAAGGTTAAGGAGATCGCTTTCGACCTGATTCAGTTGTACGCGCAACGCAAGGCCCAGCAAGGCTTTCAGCACTCGCCCGATACCTATCTGCAAACAGAACTGGAAGCATCTTTCATATACGAAGATACACCCGATCAGAGCAGGGCAACGGCTGATGTGAAGAAGGACATGGAATCACCCGCACCGATGGACCGCCTGGTTTGCGGTGATGTGGGCTTTGGTAAAACCGAAGTGGCCGTTCGGGCAGCATTCAAAACGGTGGTGGATGGAAAGCAGGCCGCTGTGCTCGTGCCCACTACCATTCTGGCATTTCAGCATTATAAAACCTTTTCCGACCGTTTGCGTGATTTCCCGGTTACGGTGGATTATATCAACCGTTTCAAAAGTTCGAAAGAGAAAAAGGAAACACTCAAACGACTGGAGGAAGGGAAGATAGATATCATCGTGGGAACCCATGGACTGTTGGGTAAGGATGTGAAGTTTAAGGACCTGGGCATCCTGATCATCGATGAGGAACAGAAATTCGGCGTAGCGCATAAGGAGAAGATCAAAACCCTCCGTACCAATGTGGATTGCCTTACGCTAACGGCAACGCCTATCCCAAGAACCCTGCAGTTCAGCCTGATGGGAGCCAGGGATCTCAGCATCATGAACACGCCACCACCCAACCGTCAGCCGATTCAGACCGAGGTGCAGGTGTACAACGAGGATTTTATCCGCGATGCCATCTATTTTGAAACGGAGCGCGGCGGACAGGTTTTCTTCATCCATAACCGCGTGAAGGGACTGCCGGAGATGGCTGCCATCATCCAGAGTCATTGTCCGGATTTGAGCATCGGGTATGCCCACGGACAGATGGAAGGGCATGAGCTGGAGCAGCGCATCCTCGATTTTATCGACCGAAAATACGATGTGCTGGTATGTACCAATATTGTGGAGAGCGGGGTGGATATTCCGAACGTGAACACGATTATCGTGAACAATGCCCATCAGTTTGGTCTGAGTGATCTGCACCAGTTACGCGGACGTGTGGGACGCAGCAATAAAAAAGCATTCTGTTACCTGCTGGCTCCGCCGATGAGCACCCTGCCCAGTGATTCGAAGAAGAGATTGCAGACCCTCGAGCAGCACAGTGAGCTGGGTTCGGGCTTCCAGATTGCGATGCGCGACCTCGATATCCGGGGTGCGGGCAACCTGCTGGGTGGGGAACAAAGCGGGTTCATGGCCGATATCGGTTTCGAGATGTACCAGAAAATCCTCGATGAAGCCATCCGCGAACTCAAACGCACATCCTTCCGCGAATTGTTTAAGGAGGAAATTGCCCAACAGGAAGATTATGTGCAGGATTGTACCATCGATACCGATCTGGAAATATTAATTCCGGATGAATATGTAGAAAGCATCGGCGAGCGGCTTTCGCTGTATCAGCGTCTTGATAACTGCGAAAGCGAAGAAGAATTGCAGGCTTTCCACCAGGAGATGACCGACCGGTTCGGACCGGTGCCTCCGCAGGTTCAGGATCTTTTCGACACCGTGCGTATACGAAAACTGAGTGTGGAACTCGGATTTGAGAAGCTCTTGCTGCGCGATCAGGTGCTGAAATGTTTCTTCGTGAACAAACACGATTCGCCCTATTTTGAATCGCCGGTGTTCCATGGCATCCTGTCCTACCTGCAGACCTATACAAACAACGCCAGGCTGAAGCAGAC
>DATCJQ010000221.1:0-6842 GCA_036562745.1 Flavihumibacter sp. | reverse complement strand
GATTGTGGCTCCGGTTACAGATATTCGTTTGACGCGGGTATATCATGAGGAGGAATAAGGGGACAAAGGATACAAAGGGGACAAAGGATACAAAGGGGACAGAGGGGACAAAGGACACAAAGGATACAAAGGATACAAAGGATACAAAGGGGACAAAGGAGACAAAGGGGACGGAGGGGACAAAGGGAACGAGGGGAGGCAATTGGTTTGAGGATCGGGTTATTAGTTATAAATTAAGGGTAACTAAGCGAAGCCACCGGCTTTTTCATGACCATCCTGTATTTAGTCTTTTCCATTACCATACTGAGCGTCCTGGGCTATCTGCTGCAGGAGCGGCTGATTTTTAAGCCGGAGAAACTATCCCCCAATTTTGAGTTCAAATACGATATCCCCTTTAAAGAACTTTTCTTTTATCCCGAACCCGGCGTACAGATTAACGGGTTGCATTTCCACCGGGAAGCACCCAACGGACTGATCCTCTATCTGCATGGCAATACCCGAAGTATCAAGGGATGGGCAAAATATGCCAGGGATTTTTATCGCTACAATTACGATGTGGTATTAATCGATTATCGCGGATTTGGAAAAAGCACGGGCAAACGAAGTGAAAAACAATTGCTGGCCGATGTACAATATGTTTACAGTGAACTCGCCAAACAGTATGCTGAGCACCATATCATTGTGTATGGGAGAAGTATGGGAAGCGGTTTTGCTGCCAAGATCGCTTCGGATAACCATCCCCGTTACCTGATACTCGACGCGCCCTATTATAATTTCAAAAAAGTGGTGGAGCGATTTCTTCCCATCTTACCGGTGGCGCTGGTATTGCGTTATCATCTTCGCACCGATAAATGGATTCGGCATGTCAATTGCCACACTTATATCATACATGGCACCAGAGACTGGCTGATTCCCATTCGCCATAGTGAAAAACTGCAGCGGATCAATCCCGCTAAAATTACGCTGATCCGCCTTGAAGGCGGAGGTCATAATAACCTGCCGGAGTTCCCCGAATACCATGCTTTCCTGAGAGATATCCTCAAGTATTGATGCAGATTTCTGTATCACCCCCTGCATTTGTCGTAGACAGCCCCCGAGTCGAAAAATGATTGATTGTAGTTTGCATTACATAAATCAAACACCATGAAACAGACAAAAATCATCTATTGGGCGAGCACTGTTTTCCTGTTTTTATTCGAAGGCGTGATGCCTGCATTAACAGGTCATACTGAAATGGCAAAAGAAGGTATCCGGCATCTGGGGTATCCGGATTATTTCGGCACCATGCTGGTAGTGGCAAAAGTATTGGGTGCCATCGCCATAACATTGCCCTTCACTCCGGCACGACTGAAGGAATGGGCATATGCGGGCTTATTCTTCGATTTCATCAGTGCTTTCATCAGTCATTGGGTGGTAAGCGGATTCGGTTCCATGCTGGTGATGCCACTCGTGCTGATGCTGATTTGGGCTGCCTCCTATTTCAGTTATCACCGGCTGAAATCGAATGCTCCGGCGCCCACGTTCCGAAGTGCACAGGCATAATTAGTCTGTATGAACATCCAGCCCGCATCCATGGAGGGCAAACGAGAAAAAATTATTACTCGTATATTGAAGCATGGCAAGAAATCAAAACCGACTATTTTTTCTGTGGCTGTTGTTCAGCCTCATCACAACAAGTGTAACAGCTCAATCGCTGTACTATCCCGATAAGGACTGGGTTCGCAAATCGCCCAGAGAGCTGGGAATGAATCCGCAACTGCTCGACAGTGCGGTACGCCTCGCGCAACGTTCCGAGGGGGATATGGAGACCGATCTGCGGAGATCCATCCTGAAAGCCTATGAAAGAGAACCAGGTTATGAAATTCTGGGGCCGACCCGGGACCGGGGAAAGGCCGCGGGGCTGGTTATTCGCAAAGGGTATATTGTTGCTTCCTGGGGCGATATTGAGCGGGTGGATATGACTTTCAGCGTTACGAAGAGTTATCTGTCGACGGTGGCGGGACTGGCTTATGACCAGGGACTGATCCGCTCGGAAAAAGATCGCGTGCAGCGCTATGTGTGGGATGGATATTTTGATAGTCCGCATAACCAGAAAATCACCTGGGAACATCTGCTCAACCAAAGTTCTGACTGGTCGGGTGTGTTGTTCGGACAACACGACTGGGCCGATCGTCCGCCTAAAGAGGGCTCCGTGGATGACTGGCAACGTCGTCCGCTGCACGAGCCGGGCACTCATTACAAATACAACGATGTGCGGGTAAACCTGCTGGCCTATTCGCTGCTCCAGGTCTTTCGAAAACCCTTGCCCATGGTGCTGAAGGAATATATTCAGGATCCCATCGGGGCTTCGAGCACCTGGCGCTGGTACGGATATAGAACCTCCTGGGTAAATGTGGATGGCATCCAGATGCAATCCGTGAGCGGCGGCGGGCATTTTGGCGGCGGACTGTTTATCAGTGCCATTGACCAGGCCCGTTATGGATTGCTTTACCTGCGGAAAGGCAAATGGAAAGACCGGCAACTGCTCTCGGAAAAATGGATCGATCTGTCGCTGGCCTCCTCGCCGGCCAATAAATCCTACGGTTACCTGTGGTGGAACAACAGCGAACAGTCGATCAAGGGAGCCCCCTCTCATCTCTATTATGCAGCCGGATTTGGCGGAAACTATATCGTAGTCGACTATAAAAACGATCTGGTGGTGGTTACACGCTGGGCCAATGAAAATATGGGCGAGATACTGCGTTTAATAACGAATGCTTGTAAGTAGGAAAGTTACGATTGGCAGATGGCGCTTCGTGGACTGCCTGTGAATAAATCCCTGCCATTTACAGAGGGGGTTCGCCGTTGCTGTATTATCTTGTGCATTATCAGGAATTTCTTCCTGAAATTGCCCGAGTTGAAACAAATCCTATATGAAAACTACGAATGGCTCTATCGAAAGAAGTGGCTTTAAGTTCCATTATTCGATCGAAGGCTCTGGTCAACCGGTTCTGATTATTGGCAGTCGTCTTTATTATCAACGCCTGTTTGCACCGGCCTTAAGGGAAAAATTACAGCTTGTTTTCATCGACCACCGCGGTTTTACTCCCCCGCCTTACGAGGTGAGTGATCCGGAGGAGCTTTATGGTCTGGACAAAATGTTGGAAGACACCGAAGCCATCCGAAAGCAGCTGGGAATCGGAAAATGCTGGGTGGCAGGTCACAGCGGTCACGGTCTGATGGCATTAGAATATGCGAAGAGATACGACCACGATGTATATGGTGTGATGTTGATTTCGACCAGTCCGAGTTTGTCCACTGCCAACCGAGCCCTGGCCGACCTGCATTTTGACACCCTTGCCGAACCGGAGCGGATCCGGCTTTTCGAACAGAACATGCAGGAACTTCCGGAGAAAATCGCCGCTGCCCCTGAAAACCGCTTTGTTTGGTTCAATCTGGCCCAGGCTCCAAAATCCTGGTACGATAGCAGTATCGATGCCGCTGCCTTCTGGGATGGAGTGTATGTAAATATGCCAGCCATCGACCATTTGTGGGGTACCGTATTTCGCGATATTGATATCTCACAAAACCTGGAGGATTTTTATACGCCAGTGTGGCTGGCATTGGGTAAATACGACTTTGTTTCAGGTCCGGCTGAACAATGGAACTCTGTAAGCAAACATTTCCGCGACCTGACCACCGAAATATTCGAACACAGTGCACATAACCCTCCATATGAAGAAGCCAGCCTTTTTAACGAGAAACTCCTCCAATGGATGGAGTTGTACGATTAGCCCCCTGCGGGTTTTAATCCTTTTACTTCTGGCATCTTCTAACAGTTTTGCACAACCGAAAAGCTATCGGTCAGAGATACTGGAACTGGTTCCCCTGAATCAGCGTCTTTATGTGCATATTTCCTGGCTTCGAACCAATGATTTCGGAAAAGTTCCCTGCAACGGACTGATCTATATCAATAAGGGCGGGGCTTATATTTTTGACAGTCCCGCTAACGATACCGCTTCGCAGGAGCTGATCCGGGTGCTGCAGAAAAAATGGAAACTGAAAATCCAGGGTGTGGTGGCCACCCATTTTCATGATGATTGTTTGGGCGGGCTCCACGCTTTCCATCAGGCCGGTATTAAGTCCTGGGCCCATCAGCAAACCATTGATTTGGCCAGGGAAAACGGGGTTCCCGCCTCACGATTACCCCAGCATGGATTCCGCGACTCGCTGGTGCAGGATTTGAACGGGCAGCCCATCATCCACCGCTATTTCGGCGAGGGGCATACGAGAGATAATATCGTCAGTTATATCCCGGAACAAAAAGCACTTTTTGGCGGTTGCCTTGTGAAGGAGGAGGGGGCATCCATGGGCTTTGTGGGCGATGCCAATATTGCCGCATGGTCGGCCAGTATTGAGAAAATCCGGCAGGCTTACCCCGATCTGATGCATGTAATTCCCGGCCATGGAAAATGGGGCGATGCCCGCCTGCTTACCTATACTTTTACACTTTTTAAAGGCGCGGATCCCGGCGCAGGCCCGGAGGCTGTTTCAAAAACGGAAGCTCCCCGCGACAGCCTTTGGCAAACCATCTATCGGCTCGACAGCGCATTTTTTGATGCGTTTAACCGGAAGGCCCTGGACGCCACCATGTCATTTTTCGCCACCGACCTTGAATTCTATCACGACAAGGGAGGGATGGCCGGGTTTGCTGATACCAAATCCTCCATGAAACGTCTTTTCGACAACAATACCGATAACGGCCTCCGCCGCGACGTGGTGCCCGGCAGTTTCGAAGTGTATCCAGTCCCCGGATTCGGGGCCATTCAGGTGAACATGCACCGCTTTTGCCATGTGGAAGATAACCGGCTCGATTGCGGGGTCTTCAGAAATATCATGGTGTGGAAACAGGATGGAGAGACCTGGAAAATCCTGCGCGTGCTCAGTTTTGACCATTAACCGGGCCGGACAGCACCGCCATCATACCCGGCAATGAAGAGATGCAGGCCTGGATCTGCCTGAAAAAGCGCATATTACATATTTGAAACGCTTTAATTTCTCATCTCATAATTGCAGCACGTGAGCGCTTTCTTATTTTTGCCGGATGAAATGGACGAGTTGGTTAAAGATAGCTCTGCTGGCCTATGCCGGTATCGGAATCGGCATTTATTACCTGCAGGATTATATCCTTTTCCATCCGGAACCCCTTACCAGGACCACTCCCTACCGGTTCGAACAACCATTTCAGGAGCTGAACATCCCGTTTGATAAGGAAACCAATCTGAACATTATCCGGTTTATGCCCGCTGCCGACAGCAGCACAAAAGCCCGGGGTGCGGTTTTGTATTTTCATGGCAACAAGAAAAATATCCATCACTACGCCCGTTTTGTGAAGGATTTTACCGACCGGGGTTATGAAGTCTGGATGCCCGATTATCCCGGATTCGGAAAAAGCACCGGCAGCTTTAGCGAGGAAAAAGTAAATGGCTTTGCCGAACAGGTCTATAAACTGGCCCGGCAGAAATTTGGCACCGACAGCATTGTGATCTATGGCAAAAGCATGGGTACCGGCATAGCGGCGCAGCTGGCCAGTCGCTCTGTGTGCAGCAAACTGATTCTGGAAACACCCTATTACAGCATCCGTTCCTTGTTTAAACGATACCTGCCCATCTATCCTGTTGACAGGATGATTAAAGTGGAATTCCCTACTTACAGCTATCTGCCCAAAGTACATGCCCCCATTATCATTTTTCAGGGTACGGATGATGGCGTGGTTCCTTTCTCCAATGCAGAAAAACTGAAACCGCTGCTCAAACCGACCGACCGTTTTGTTGTGGTTGAAGGCGGTTCACACAACGATCTTGCCAGTTACCCTGTCTATCAGGAAACCCTAACCGAAATTTTAATCCCCCCGACTCTCTAAGCACCTCATTCATGAACACGCGCATAATAAAATGGCTCAAAGGAATAGGTATTGGTATAGCGTCCCTTCTCCTCTTACTGTTTCTGCTGCCCATTCTGTTCCCCGGACAAATCGAAAGCAAGATCAAGAGCTGGATCAACGAGTCTGTGGATGCCAAAATCAATTTCTCCAAAGTAAGGCTGAGTTTCTTCAGGCAGTTTCCCACTCTTACATTGAGTTTGCATGATTTTACCCTCACCGGCGCAGCTCCCTTTCAGGCCGATACCCTGATGGCGGGTGAGGCGCTCAGTTTTGGCATCAATATAGGCGCGCTGTTCAATTCGGAACTGGTGGTGGATCGTTTTTTCATTGAGAAAGCGAAGGTGAAGATTCTGATCGACGATGAAGGACGGGCGAATTATTCCATTTATAAAGGCAAGGCAGATACCACCCAAAATAACGACCAGCCCGGAAGCGCCACCAGCATGCAGATTCGGGGTATCGATTTCAACGATTGTTCCCTCTACTATCATGATGCTTCCCTGCCCATGACCATCGAATCACCGCGATTCGACTATGAAGGCCGGGGATTGCTCGACCAGGAAGAATTTGATCTCACATCCTCACTGCATACCAATTCGCTGAGCTTTACCTACGATGGCATAACCTATCTCGATCAGCGAAGCATTGATGCCGATATGATCACCGGCGTGAACACCTATTCCCTGGCTTTCCGCTTCCAGAAGAACAATGTTCTGGTGAACAAACTGCCCGTTGATTTCACCGGCACCCTCTTCTTTTTAAAGGATGGATACGATATCGACCTCAGCCTGGTGTCGGGTACCACGGATTTCGGAAATGTGTTCTCCATATTGCCTCCCGCCTATGAAAGCTGGTTTGAAAGCACCCGCTTCAGTGGGAAGAGCAAAGTGACTTTCACCATGAAAGGCTCCTACCGGGC
>DATCJQ010000220.1:0-4203 GCA_036562745.1 Flavihumibacter sp. | reverse complement strand
AAAGGTCTGGCAGTAACATTTCTTATATGGCATAAAATACCGTCACATCTTAACAAAATGAATATACAAAAACTAGAAGAGAAGATATTTCGAAGGAGAAGTTTTTCCTCGCAAACCTATAAGTAATAAAAAAAGTCCCAGGAAGATTCTGAGACTTTTTGTGCCCAGGACTGGATTCGAACCAGCACACCTCGCGGCGCCGCCACCTGAAGACGGTGCGTCTACCAATTTCGCCACCTGGGCATCCGTTCGTTGTTTAACGGGGTGCAAATATAGGAAATGATCAATTCCCTCCAAAAAAATGCAGTATTTTTCTACAGATTTTTTCTTCTTTTTTTTCCGCGCTTACCGTTCAGTGTCAATTGATTGCGCGTTCGGCTTTGCCAAATCCGCCACAGCAGCGGGTTTTCTTTTCCATCCGATAAGCGTTATGCCAATCACCACCAGTAGGGTTCCGATAATCTGCGGCGCATGAACCGGTTCGCCCAGCAGAAAATAAGCCTGTGCGATGGTGGACACCGGACCAATGGATGAAATGATAGCCGCATTATTGCTGCCGATCCGTTTCATACCTGCCGTCAACAAAAAGGATGGCAGCACCGTGGCAAAAATCGCCAGCGCCAGTCCGAACTGCACCCGATCCATGGTCCAGTTGAAATGCCCCACTCCTTTCTCAATCAGATAATGCAGGAAGATGCCCACCGAAGCAGCGAGCATGGCATAGGCATTGAACCGACCCGCTCCCACCCGGGGAATCAGCTTTCCGCTTCCGGCCAGATAACCCGCATAGGTAATGGAGCAAAGAAAAACCATCAGAGAACCGTAGAAAAAGCCATCCTTCTCATAGTCGAACCGAAGCTCCCCATAATAGGCGATTCCAATTCCCAGATAGGTGATCAGCAAAGCCCATCCCTGCTTTTTACTCAGCTTCTCCCTAAACAGAAAATAGTTGATGAATGCCGTAAAACTCGGATACAAAAAAAGTATCAGACGTTCAATACCGGCCGATATATATTCCAATCCCACGAAATCAAACCAGCTGCTGAGATAGTAGCCGAAGAGTCCGCATACGATAATCCAAAGCCAGTTGCGCGGCGAAATGGGTTTCCCGTTTTCCTGCCTCCTGCCCCACCATACCACTGCGAGGAAAAAGGGCACAGAAAACAGCATGCGCACCATCAGCAAACTGATGGCATCGATCTGCACTTCGCGATACGCGAGTTTCACCATCACGGCCTTGGTCGAAAACAAAACTGCACCGGCAAAGGTTAACAGAAAACCTACCCAGTGCAGTTGTTTATGTTTTGATTCACCCACTTATACACTTACATTAAAATCGCGCAGCGCATCGTTCAGGGAGGTTTTCAGATCAGTGCTTGGTTTACGCTGACCGATGATCAGTGCGCAGCTCACCTGGTATTCACCAGCCGGGAATTTCTTGGTATAGGTACCCGGAATCACCACGCTGCGGGCCGGCACTCTTCCCTTGTATTCAATCGGCTCCGGTCCGCTTACATCAATGATCTTGGTACTTTGTGTAAGCACCACATTGGCACCGAGCACCGCTTCCTTCTCCACCAGCACCCCCTCTACCACAATACAACGCGAACCCACAAACACGCCATCTTCAATAATTACCGGCGAAGCCTGCAGGGGTTCCAGCACACCGCCTATTCCAACACCGCCGCTAAGGTGAACACCTTTTCCGATCTGAGCGCAGCTGCCCACGGTTGCCCAGGTATCCACCATGGTACCCTCATCCACATAGGCCCCGATATTTACATAGCTGGGCATCATCACCACATTGCGACCCAGAAAAGCTCCGTAACGTGCGATGGCATGCGGAACGGCACGCACCCCGAGAGATGCATAGTTTTTCTTCAGCAACATCTTATCGTAAAACTCAAAGGGTCCCAGCTCGTAGGTATTCATTTGCTGGATACCGAAATACATCAGAATAGACTGCTTCACCCATTCGTTCACCACCCAACCGCTTTCTTCGGGACTGGCCACGCGCAGGCGGCCTTTATCTACTTCTTCAATAACGGCACGCACCGCATCGGCATAGTGCGATTCTTTTAACAGTTCCCGGTTATTCCAGGCTTCCTGTATAGTTTCTTTTAAAGACATTGCTACTGAAAGTTTTTGCAAACATAGCGCAATTGCCTTTTACAGGGAGCGATTCGCTTCCGCGGAGGCAAATCTCTCGGTAGAAAACTAAGCTGCTATTTTAAGGGATTTCGCTAGAGAATCCGGATCCCAACGCCCACCTGGAACCCTTTGTTGCGCCAGGCTTTGTTCACACTACTTTCCACGTCGCCGGAAGTCATGTCATTAATATTGGTGAAATAGCGGCCGGTAATATGAAAGATGCTGAAATTAATCTGAGCACCGCCCACAAGGGAAACAACGCCCGCATTGAATGCATCCTTCCCGTTCTGCAGGAGGGTGCGGTCGGAATTGAGCAGCACGCCAAACTGCGGTCCCAGATGCACCGAAAACCAGTCGAGCAGCCGGTAATTCAACGTAATGGGAATGGCGAGATAATTCAGTTTGATCGGCACATCATCCGAACCCTCAATGGCATTGTCGATGATATCTTCAAAATTGCTGCCGGTGCGCGATTTAAATTCCGTCCACATCAGCTCGGGCTGGATAAACCATCTCGTCCCCAGGCCCAGTTCGGCAAAACCTCCCAGTTGATACCCATAATTGAATTCATCCCGCATGGCTTTCCCGTCAATTTTAGTGAGATTGGCCCCGCCCTTCACGCCGAAATGGAGCCCCTGTGCCTGTACCAGCGAAACTGCCAGCAGCGCTACCAGGAAGCAAAAGAATTTTGATTTCATATCGTTGGTTTTGACTGATTTTTCGCCGCTAAATATATGCCAACGGTTATGCATGCCTGTTAAATAAAAAACAAAGACGCAGGGGCCTGATCAGTTCAGATAGGGCTACAACAAAATTTTATCAAATCCACTCAGGTTGATTTTCAGATCAGCTCCAGCACCGTGATTTCGGGCAGGATGCCAACGCGACCCGGATAACCGACAAAGCCGAAACCCCGGTTCACATAGAGTTTCTGATTCGCTTCTTCGTAGAGTCCGGCCCATTGCTTATACACATATTGCACCGGACTCCATTTGAAACCGGGCAGTTCCACTCCGAATTGCATGCCGTGTGTATGTCCGGCAAGGGTGAGGTCGATATCGCCATAATGCGGACGCACTTCCGCATCCCAGTGACTGGGATCATGGCTCATTAATAATTTAAAGGGATAGGATTCGGTGCCTTTATAGGCAACGGCCAGGCGTCCGTATTTCGGGAAATTGGCCTTGGCGCCCCAGTTTTCGATACCAATCAGCGCAATCTGATCGCCGCCCCGCTCCAGCACCACGTGCTCATTCATCAGGAGTCGCCAACCCATATCGGCATGCACCTGCTTGAGTGCTTCGAGATTCGCTTCTTTTTCCTGCCTCGAGGGCCATTGGTAATAATCGCCATAATCGTGGTTTCCCAAAACGGAATAAACCCCCATTGGAGCCTTCAGTTGCGCAAAGAGCTTTTTATAGGGATCCATCTCCACCGCGCGATCATTCACCAGATCGCCCGTAAATAAAATCAGGTCGGGTTTTTCCTCCAGAATGCGATTGATTCCCCGCTGTACCGCTGCCGCATCGGTAAAACTGCCGCTATGGATATCGCTGATTTGCACGATCCGGATGCCACGAAATCCTGCTGGCAGATTATCAAATTTTAACCGTAATCGCCTTACGGTATAGTTGTACTTGTTACTGAACCCGTATACAAAGGTACCGAAGAGGGTGGTACCGGCGGTAAGTCCCAGCCAGCTCAGAAAGACGGAACGGCTGATAACCTCGGAGCTTCCCGGTCCGGATGCTTTTGCCGCAGGAATCAGCAGCCTGACTATCGCGGTAATAAAACGCCGCAGATCGTCGACCAGCAAAAAGGTGCTGGCCAGCAATTTGGAA
This sequence comes from Flavihumibacter sp., assembly GCA_036562745.1. Classification (GTDB taxonomy): domain Bacteria; phylum Bacteroidota; class Bacteroidia; order Chitinophagales; family Chitinophagaceae; genus Flavihumibacter. Next base: position 211 of record DATCJQ010000220.1, on the reverse strand, counting down.
AAGAATACGGCCACGATCAGGGCGAATACATAACTGCGAACGGTTTTGGGCCAGTTGTCGGCGCCCAGCTGGGGCATAAAGGCGAAAACCAATACAACGGCGATGGAAACCACCCAGTAGCCGATCAGCACGCCGAGGCGGAGTCGCGGATTCCAGGATTGACTTACATATTTCAGTGCCTGGAAAACATAAAGATCCAACAGGATAAGGA
>DATCJQ010000537.1:0-3926 GCA_036562745.1 Flavihumibacter sp. | reverse complement strand
AATCGATACTATTCACGCTGGAATCGGCCAAACGCTTATGCCATTTGAAATAGTCGAAAAGTGGCTTCCAGTCCACGCTGTGATCACCAAACCAGTGACTTCCTCCCGGATATTCGTAATGAGAGAAATCGGGATGAAACTTGCCGAGGATTTCACGCATCTGACGGGCATAGTTAACCGAAACGGTGCGGTCTTCGTCACCATGGAAGATATATACCCCATGATGCTTATAGTTCGTGGCCAGTTTGATCACATCACTTTGGTTACCCGACTTCAGCAATCGTTGTTCGTAAAGGTTGCCGCTGGAATCAGGTATCAGTCCGTCTGCCGAACCGTATCCCTTCAGCGTGGGATATCCGGCACAGGGTGCAATGGCGGCCCATTTGTCGGGATAAGTGGCTCCGAGGAACCAGGTTCCATGTCCACCCATAGAGTGGCCGGTGAGGTAAACCTGCGCCGGATCGGGTTGAAAACGTTTGGTGGCAATGCCCAACACTTCGAGGGCATCGAGACGGCCCCAGTCTTCCCAGTTAAATCCTCTGGGACGGCGGTTGGTGGCTGCCACCAGGGTGCCCCAGTCTTTTGATTGGTAAGCCCGGGCCTGGCCGATGGCTTCCACTCCGGCGCCATGTACAGACAGAAAGAGTGCGTTCTTGCCCGGCTCGGTCTTGCCCTGCTGCGGACGTACGGCATAATATTGCAGACTTCCATCGATTTCGCTGGTAAACGTGCTGCTGTATGCATCACCTGCTCCCACTACTTCGACGGGGAAATTGCGCTGATCGAGAATGGTTTTGCCCTGAATCAGGTTGAGGGTTCCGGCATAGGAACCTTTTTCGGTGAGGGTGCGGCCATCAAACCGAAAAGCCACTTTTCGGGTAGCCATGGCAGGTATTTCAGGCAGTATGGTCTCCTGGCTTTCGCCGCCCACCATGGCCTGGATACGCAATCCGCGTAAAGCCTTATTGCTCGTATTGATCACCACCACTGCGGCTTCCTGGATCCCTTGTTGAATGCCGGGCACAATATGGGGAATGGTCATATCCTCACCCTGCAGTTGCACGGGTTTGGAGGGGAAAAGCAAACTGGCCACAGCCGTTGCCCCGCGCAGGTAAAATTCGTTCAATCCTTTCTTCAACTGAACGGGTACATAGAGAAAGCCCATATTATAAGGATCGCCTGTATGCATTTCACCGTTGATCAGCACGCTGCTGTTTCCCTTAACGGAAAGAATGGCAGTTTGTGCCCGGGGCGATTGATAACTCAGATAAATATAGCGGTTGCCCCATGACAATCCGCCGCGGGTGGCTCCGGCACGAACACCCGGACCAGCAGGTGCTCCGCCCAGTCCGCGTCCCATTTTCGGGCGCAGCCGACCTGTGCTGTCAAGATCCAGCGCCTCCCAAACAATCGGTTGTCCATTGGCGTTAGTACCAGCCTGGGCTCCGGCTTTGGGTGTGGACAGTTGTTTGGTGAAATACAGATAAGCCAGCTCATCGCTGTAAACAGCCTCGCGTCCGTACCGGGATGGGAAAGCTGCCGTTAATCCACTCGTAAACTGGTGGGTTGACCGGATACTATTGAAAGACGGTTCTTCGCGGTCGGTTTGCGCCTGCACAAACGACCAGAAAAAAAATACACAGAGTAATAAAATAATACGGGGTGTATTCACGGAACTGTGATTTTAGGTAAACAATGGCACCAATATAGCCAATTCTACCCTTTACCAATTCCCGCTTATACAACCCGTTAATTTATAGTCAGAATTTGTACATTCTGATAAACTAATCTGCCGCCTGGCTGCTACAGGAAATTATCGGCGTCGCGATAGGCCTTGATCAGGGCCAGTTCGCCTTCTTTGCCGCCAATGGATTTTCCATGCTCCATACCCAGAATGCCTTTATAGCCTTTGGAATGAATATGCTTGAAAATATTGCGATAATTCATTTCGCCGGTACCGGGCTCATTGCGTCCGGGGTTGTCGCCAATCTGGAAATAAGGCGTTTCCGACCAAACATGATCGATATTCTTAATGATATCGCCCTCGTTCCGCTGCATATGGTACATATCGAAGAGGAATTTGCAGGCGGGACTATTCACAGCGCGGCAAATCATATAGGTTTGGTGCGTGGAGCGAAGGAAAAGATCAGGGTTATCGCTCAGGGCTTCCAGTACCATGGTCAATCCATGTGGCGCCAGGATATCGGAAGCAATGCGCAGGGCTTCAATTACATTTACGGTCTGCATTTCGATGGACTTGCTCCGGTCGAAATTTCCGGGCACCACGGTCATCCATTTGGCGCCGGTTCTCTTGGCCACTTCCACTGCTTTGTGACAGTCTTTTTTCATCCGGTCGATGAACTCTTTTTTACCGGTAGTAAGCGACATTTTCCAGTGCCAGCTGTCGGAGGTGATCACAAATACCCCCATCCGCATACCCAGTTTGGCCAGGGTATCGCCTATTTTGGATTGCATATCGGGACTGCGATCCATCATGCCATTGTCTTCGATGGAGCGGAAGCCCATGCTGTGTCCGAACTTGATCTGCTCGATAAAGTCCTTACCTGCATGGTGGGCAAACATCCCGTCGTGAAAGGCATAATCGAGGTTAAAGGGTTTGTCGGAAAGGGAGCTGGTATCCACTTTTTCGCGCCCTTTGGCCATTGCAGACTGACCTGTGAGACCGGCTCCGATCAGAGCCCCGCCGGCTAACAGTGATTGACGAACAAAATTTCTTCTTTGCATGGAAATCAATTTGATGACTAAATTTACCGGAATCCCGTTCAAAAAAATCAAATTGAATCAAAACTTATTTCTTGCACTACTCTGCCTGCTGATCGGATATAACTCCCATGCACAACCGAAACGATTTCAGTTCACGGAGAATAAGATGGCTTCGCCCTTCACCATTTTGTTCTACCATGCCGACAGTCTGGAGGCCGTTCGGATAGCGCGGGAAGGATTTACAATCGTGGACAGTCTGGCGGCCATCTTCACTGATTATGAAGAAGAAAGCGAACTGAACCGGTTCTGCGCAAAAGCCGCTCCGGATGCGGATTTCACGCCTCTCTCCCAGCCTTTGTTCGACATATTGCACCAATCGAAAAATGCGCACAAAATCAGCCGGGGCACTTTTGATATTACGGTCGGAAAACTATCGCGCTTATGGCGCCAGGCCCGCCGGTCGGGAGAATGGCCCCGCTCTGAAATGGTGGCTGAAGCCCTGGACAAATCGGGTATGAAATACCTGCAGCTCGATGCGAAAACGCGGAGCGGCCGATTGCTGAAAAAAGGCATCCAGCTTGATCTTGGCGGCATAGCCCAGGGATATATAGCAGATACCATCATGCGTTTTTTGCAGACCCGCGGAATCGAAAATGCGCTAATTGATGTAAGCGGCGATATCATCACGCGCGGCCATCCCCCCGGGAAACAGGCCTGGGTGGTTGCCATCAATACACCGCACCACGAAGAAGAATGGTTGCACGATCATTTATACATGAATGATAATGCAGTAACCACTTCGGGCGATCTGTATCAGTACATGGAACACGAGGGTAAACGATATTCTCATATTATAAATCCTTCTACCGGGTACGGCATCACAACGAGAAAATCGGTAACCGTGGTGGCCAAAGATGCAATTGTGGCGGATTGGTTCACCAAGGCTGTGAGTTTGTTGCCTCATCGGAAAGCTATCCGTGTAGCGCGTAAACTGAATGCAGAATTTTTAGTGGTAGAATTGAAAGCGGAAGAGATGAAGTTTCGCTATTCAAAAAAATTTACAACCTTCATGAAAACGTTTGCACCCGAAAATGCGGATGCAAACAATTAAATTTGGTCGAGTAGCTTTAGATTTAACGTATGAAAAAAACAATTGGCGCGGCGTTTCTGCTGACAACTGCAACCGTGAGTGTAGCCCAGGA
>DATCJQ010000205.1:0-2595 GCA_036562745.1 Flavihumibacter sp. | reverse complement strand
GGGAAATACGGAGGACAATCTCTGTGTCCGCATATGGAAAAAACTTTCCGCAGCATATGAGCTCCCCGCGGTAGCCATCCATCTCCATAAAAATATCCCGATGGGGGCAGGATTGGGCGGCGGTTCCTCCGATGGCGCCTTTTTCATCAGACTGATCGACCAGCTTTTTGAACTCTCCATACCCGAATCAAAGCAACAGGAACTGGCGCTGGAACTGGGCAGCGATTGTCCCTTTTTCCTGCTGAACCGACCCGCCCTCGCCAGGGGACGCGGAGAAATCCTCAGGCCTCTCGAACTGCCTCAGTTAAAAGGCAAAACCATCGCCCTCATCAATCCGGGTGTGCATATCGGAACAGCATGGGCCTTCAATGAACTGGCTTTAGCTAATTCGGACAGTTATCGCGCCAGCGATGACTTTCCTCCGATCCAACAGTTATCCCTAACCGAATGGAAAGACCGGCTCATCAATGATTTCGAGTCGCTGGTGTTTAACGCATATCCCGAGATTGCAACGATCAAGGAAAAACTTTATTCCATGGGCGCATATTATGCATCCATGACCGGCACCGGGTCCACCGTGTTTGGAATTTTCGATCAGCTCCCCGCCGATTGGAAATCAGCTTTTCCCGCTTCCTGGCAACTGATCGAATCAAAATAAATAGTTATATTGCCAAAAATTAAAGCCTATCATACCGAAATCCCACATACCGGCTTTTCTGGCATTTAACCTCGATTTTCTCAATCATCGACGGGCTTAATTCATAACCCGGGCATCCGTGTGCCCATTCCTTTCTGCTTTTCATTTCTGAACTTATTGAAACCTATTGGCTATGTCTATTACTGTTGGACTGTCTGAACAGACACGTTATTATCTTGATTTGGAAGATCGCTATGGTGCCCACAATTATCATCCCCTTCCCGTGGTATTGTCAAAGGGTTCCGGTGTGTTTGTATGGGATGTGGATGGCAAACGGTATTTCGATTTTCTCAGCGGCTATTCCGCCGTTAACCAGGGACATTGTCACCCTGAAATTATTCAGTCGCTCACCGAACAGGCACAGCTGCTCACGCTCACCTCGAGGGCCTTTTACAACAATGTGCTGGGCGAATACGAAAAATATATCACCGCCTATTTCGGGTATGATAAGGTGCTGCCCATGAACACTGGTGTGGAAGGTGGCGAAACAGCCATCAAGCTGGCCCGTCGGTGGGGGTATGAGAAAAAGGGCATCCCCGAAAACAAGGCCAAAATCGTGTTTGCGGAAAACAATTTCTGGGGAAGAACCCTGGCCGCGGTATCGGCATCTACCGATCCTTCGAGCTATCACCGGTTCGGACCCTTTATGCCGGGATTTGAGTTGGTTCCCTATAATGATCCGGATGCCCTTGAAAAGGCGCTGCAGGATCCGCATGTGGCGGCTTTTATGGTGGAACCGATCCAGGGAGAAGCCGGAGTGGTTGTGCCGGCGGAAGGCTATCTCCGTGGCGTAAGGGAAATCTGCACCCGCCACAACGTGTTGATGATTGCAGACGAGATTCAGACCGGACTCGCCCGTACAGGTAAGATGCTGGCCTGTGATCATGAAAATGTGCGTCCGGATATCCTGATCCTCGGCAAGGCCCTCAGCGGGGGTACTATGCCGGTTAGTGCGGTACTGGCCGATGATGAAGTGATGCTAACCATCAAACCCGGCGAACATGGATCTACTTATGGTGGCAATCCACTGGCCTGTAAGGTGGCGATGACGGCGCTGGAAGTGATCAAAAAAGAGCAACTGGCTGAGAATGCCGAGGAGATGGGCAGGGTTTTCCGTGCGGAACTTGCGAAACTCGATTCCCCCTATATTTCCCAGGTCCGGGGCAAGGGATTGCTGAATGCCATTGTGATTGGGCACTCCAATCCGGATGCCGCCTGGGAACTTTGTTTACGGCTGATGGAGAACGGGTTGCTGGCCAAACCCACCCATGGCGATAAGATCCGCTTTGCACCGCCTTTGATTATCACGAAGGAGCAGCTGCTGGAGGCCGTGGAAATAATTCGAACCAGTCTTAAGCAATTGTAAACGATTAATTGATGTATAAAGCCCTTCGGGGCTTTTTCTATTTAGCCTCCTTCAACTCCAGGCGTGGCAGGCAGGCCATTACCAGTTGGAAGAGCGCCAGGATAAGGTATACGAACAATCCCCAGTGACGATCGGGACAGTCGCCGGCATGACAGGTGCTAACGAGGATAAAATTGCGGAATGCCCAGGCCGCATTGAACCCGGATACAAAAAGATTGGTCCGCTTAGCCCAGACCTTCGGTACCAGGAAAAGGATAAAAGCAGCCGAACACATGATAATATTCATCAGACCCGGACGACCATAGTTGGTGCCCTCGGTGGCCATCCCTGATATCGTGATGGTGGTACCCGGAATGGTTACCCAGGTAACGAAACAGGTACCGATAATCAGCAATGATGCCAGCGCACCGAGTTGATTTGTATACTTCATGAAAAAATGTATAAAAAGATCGGCGCAAAAATAGGCAAAAGATTGCAAGGCCTGCCGGGATAATGAATTGGGCGGAATGCACGAATCCCTTTGCCATAAGGG
>DATCJQ010000202.1:0-3749 GCA_036562745.1 Flavihumibacter sp. | reverse complement strand
CATTTAAACAACAATCGTGCAATAAATGGGGAGCATTCAGCGGCAGAGCATCCAGTCATCGGCTTTAATTATGATTGGGTTTACCATCGGCGCTTTTAATATGCTCGTCCTGGCTCCGAAATTTCTGGGTCCGGAGCTTTTGGGACTTACCCGTGTAATATCAGATGCAGGAATTACGCTGGCAACCCTGGCCACTTTAGGGTCTATTCCCGTTATCTATAAGTTTTACCCATTTTACAATGGATACCTCCCTCCCAAAAAGAACGATTTGCCATTTTATACTGGTTTAATCTGTGTTATCGGGTTTCTGCTTATCTGTGTGGCGGGATACTTTTCACGGGATCTTATTGAGCGAAAATACATTGAAAGGGCACCACTATTTGTAGAATATAGCTACCTGGTTTATCCTTTTTGTTTTTTCATGGTACTCTTTATGTGGCTGGAAAGTTTTGGTTGGTCGTTCAAGAAAAGTGTGCTGACAAATGGACTACGTGAACTCCTGCCGCGCGTCCTCTTCACGGTTATTACTATTTTCCTGGCGCTGGAGTTGGTGGGGCAGGATCTTTATATGGTACTTTTTGCCCTTTCCTATACTGCGCCCGGAATTATTCTATTTGTGGTTCTTCGAAGGACGGGGAAATTTCATTTCGTGAACCAGCCCAGCAATGTCACCCGGCGAATGGGTAAAAGGATGATGAATTTTGGGCTTTTTGTGTTTGGAGCCCATTTCCTGAATCTGATTTCAAGAACAATAGATACGTTTATACTGGCCTCAGTATCAGACCGTGGTCTGGTTGATACGGCAGTTTATACCATCGCCACTTATGTAGTGACCCTGATGGAGGTTCCACAGCGCAGCCTGAATGCAGCCACTATTCCGGTACTTGCTGAGTCATGGAAAAACAAGGATCTGCGAACTATAGCCAGCATATATAAAAAAAGCGTTTCTAACCTCCTGATAATAGGTTTGGCTATGCTCTCGCTATTTTACCTTAATATTCATAATCTGGAATCCTATCTGGGTGAGGGATTTGAAGGGGTTGGATTCGTCATACTCGTGATTGGTCTGGGCAAGCTGGTCGATCTTGGTACGGGGGCTAATGCTCAGATTATTGGCACCTCCAGCTACTGGAAAGTTGATTTCCTGACGAATATGCTATACACCATGGTGGCCCTGCCAATGAACTATATTCTCATATCGAAATTCGGTCTTAAGGGAGCCGCCTATTCTTCTCTCATCTCCATCGTTTTTTACAACATTCTCCGATACGGCTTTTTATATTTCAAATTCGGCCTTCAACCTTATACATCAAAGAATCTGCTGGTATTAGGGATCAGTATAGGCTGTACATTGGTAATTCTTCAGGTTCCTGTATTTGAAAACCTATTTATCGATGCTGGTGTTAGGGTAACATTGTTTGGAATATTATTTCTCACTTTAATTTACGTTTTCAGGATCTCATCTGAAATAAACCAGACAATAGGTAAAGTAATAAGCAATCTAAAATCTCTTATCAACCGTTCTTAGCAATAAATTCTATCTCTTCAGGTGGTAATGGCCTTGAGTAAATCCTGATATCGTCGAATCGCCCCTGGAAGAATTTGGGATCGCCTTGCCACCAACTACCAATTACAAATTCGGAGTTTCCGCAAAGACTGATTGTTTTCCCATGATTATTGGTCTCTGCGAGTTTACCGTCAAGATACAATCTCATAGTGGTTCCTTCGTTCACTACTGTAACATGAACCCATTTATTAAGATAAACCTCACCCGGTGTGGAGACAGTTGTACTTCCCGCCGCTTCGGCTGCACAAATCCCTTCTTGATTGTTGGTAATGGCGAAACGTAACTGATCACCGTTGAACACTTCGTCAAAGCCCACATTAAATGTTGCTCCAAACGCTGTTTCATAATTTTGTTTTCCGATAAATAGACCCGAAGTCGCCTCAGGATATACATAAAAGGAAATGCTGAAATTTTTGTACCCAAAAAATCGACCATCAGGAATGATCCCGTAAGCATCTTCTCCATTCAATAGCAGACTTCCATTATTGCCACCGTGCCGATCGGGACCGAAACTGGCATTGCCATAAAGAAGAAGTTTGCGTTTTTCTCTCGTAACGTCAGTCAGATTGGTACCAGCCCCATTTACCACAGGAAAATGCGCCCACAAGCCCTCCTGTATTCGATCTTCGATTGTTAACGGTTCATCCTTTTTGGAATTATCCTTTGAACAAGACGGTAATAAACATGCACAGATGATACAGGATAAGATTATCGCGTGTGTGATTCGACTTAAAATCATTTTTTCTTTTTCATAAATTAAATAGGATGACGATCCGACTACCTGGCGATTCTCAACACAGAAGACATTGATTTAATTGCACCAACCGTGTAGTATTCGGTGTATGACAGGGTATCTCCTGAATAACTGATATTTTCCATGGTAATAACGATCGGGGTGGGACGATTCAGAGTGTACCGTATACGGGTCTTGGCATTACCGATAAAATCCCAGTCGATGGTATGGGTTTGACCGGAATAACTGTAGGAGCCTGTTTTATTTGCATTAAACTTGATAAAATCCTGATCAAACTGCGCTGTATTACCCGCCTGTCCTTTCTTATAATAGAAAAATTCATCCTCCTGCAGAATGGTAATTTCCTCCATATGATATTCTTTGCCAGTAAGAACTGCGAGCGTGTCGATCGGAGGAGCCGGTACCGGAACGGGAACTTCCACTTCCAGCTCCACGGTGTCTTTTACAATCTTAATTACTTCTTTTTGGCAGGAGCTTAATCCAAATTGTGCAGAGGAAAGCAAAACAACCGTGCTGAATAAAGTGAATGCACTTACGGTTTTCTTCATGTGGCGGGTTTAAGTTGTCGCCAAAATATAAAAAATAGTTTACAAGTCAAATTTATCCAGGTATTTTAGATAAAGCGACAACCCCTTCATCTTCTCTTCGTCTATACGGTAGTCGATATCACGGGTATAATATTGGAATAAATCATATGTTTTATAGGGATTGGCGGCCACCACCTCGGCCAGGCGATCCAGTCCGTACTTATTGGCCCGGTTAAACGCTGCCCTGAATTCGGGACTCATTTTCTTATTGCTGATCCATGCCGCAAAGACAAATGGCAGGCCGGTCATTTCCTTCCAGGCCTGTCCCAGGTCGAACACATAGGCAGAATCGTGGCGTTGTTCGAGGGCCCGATCGCCAATGACGATGCCGGCCGTCGTGCCTTTGATCTGCCCGCGAAAATCATCACGGGTATCCACCAGCACCGGGTCGATTTTCCAGAATTCCTTCATCAGGATGCGAGCCAGCCGAACCGAGGTGCGGCTCTGATAGTCGAGCAAAACAGTTTCGATCTCGTCCATAGGCACATCCGAGAACATGCATACCGAAGCAACCGGTCCGTCGCAGGCAATGCCGTAATCACAAACAATCTGATATTCTTTAAGGCGGGGAATCGTGGCAACGGGTACCAGACCTACATCAATTTCGTCATTGATCAGCTTATTGGCAACATTGGCAGGGTAATCAGCGGTTACCTCCACCTCTTCTTTCATCAATCCTTTTTCCAGCCCGTAAATCAGCGGCTTCGTATTCAGATACGCAACGGCACCCACTCTGATTTTTCTGTCCACTCGCTTTGAATTAATTTCGCAAATGTACAGCTTATTCCAGTTTGGATGGGCATATTAAATGAAACATGGAACTTCAATCTCTTACCGCCAT
>DATCJQ010000201.1:0-3574 GCA_036562745.1 Flavihumibacter sp. | reverse complement strand
CAGAAGCAAAATCAAATGGGAGGGCAAAAAAGGTAGCGGCAGTCTCGAAGATGAATTGTTGGCGCTGGCCCGGCCTAAACCCAACCGGAAATTCCTGGGCATGCCGGTCAGGCTCTGGCTTTATAATCTCGGAAATGAGCCCAGGGGCAAGGGCCTGAATTATCTCCTCAGAAAAAAATGGGGCGAGCCACCGGTGCTGCTGAGCAAAGCCAAACCGGCCTATACCGGCGAAGTGATGACCCGGCATCTAGAAGACAATGGCTATATGCAGGCAACGGTTCGCAACGAAACGAAGAATAGTGGGAAGAAAAAAGCATCGATCACTTATACTGCGAATCTGGGCGAACGGTATCGGATACGCGAGGTTGTTTTTGAAACAGACAGTTCGGAACTTGGGCGGGAGATTTTGCGCGACCAGCGCCGGAGTCTGCTCAGGCAGGGGAAATATTACCAATTGGACCGGATCAAGGAGGAACGGCAGCGCATCAGCAATAATCTCCGTCAAAAAGGGTATTACTATTTCCAGCCCGATCATTTATTGGCCGAAGTAGACAGTAATTTTCAGGGCGAAGTGATGCTGTATCTGCGTCTGAAAGATTCGATTCCGGATCGTGCCCGGCGAGCTTTTACGATGGAAACCATCACGCTTTATCCGACCTACAATCTGGCAGAAGACAGCCTGGTGAAGAAAGCCGATTCGGTGGATATTGGTCCCTATCACGTTAAGGATCTGAATGATCTCTTTCTCCCGAAAATTTTTACGAGATATGTTTTGCTGAAGGAAGATAGTCTCTATCGTTATCGCCTGCACGAGCGTACCCTCGAGCGATTGATGAGTTTGGGAACGTTTAAGTTTGTGAAAAGCGAGTTTGAGCAGGTTGACAGCAGCAAACTGCATGCTTCCTTTTTTATGACCCCCAGTCCGCGCCGGAGTTTACAGGCTGAATTAAACGGCAACAGCAAGTCGAACAATTTTGTGGGCACTCAGCTTACGATTAGTTCTCTGAACCGGAACTGGCTTAAGCGGGGCAATCGCTTTGAGGTGAAGCTTTCGGGAGGTTTCGAGTGGCAGGTGGGCGGTAAGCGGCTGGATCAGGCCAATACCCGGGGATACAGCTTCAATGCGGAAGTGGCGGTGAATCTGCCGGGATTGATTGTACCCTTTGTGAAGATTCCATCGAGGAGATCCTTTGTACCGCGTACCCGGATCAGCGGATCCTATGAGATTTTGAGCCGTCCGGGATTGTATAATCTGAATTCCGTTTCCCTTCAACAGGCATATCAATGGAAGAACAGCCGGTGGACCGAGCATCAGCTGGTTCCGGTATCGATATCCTATGTATTGCCCACCCGGATTTCTCCGGTATTTGAGCAGATACTCGAAAACGACCCGGCTTTGCGGCAGTCGATCGAAAAGCAGTTCATCATTGGAAGTAATTATACTGCCACCTATAATACTCTTCCGCGGGTCAATTCCAACGGCATTTTTCTGCAGGGAAATCTGGATGTTGCGGGGAATTTACTGGGACTGCTGATTCCGAAAAACAAGGATGGGGTGCGCACCATTGGATATCAGCCCTTTGCGCAGTATGCGAAGGTTACCGGTGAAGCGCGGCATTACTGGCGTTTTACCCGCAAGCACACCTGGGTAAACCGACTGCTCGCAGGGTATGGTTATTCCTACGGCAACAATGTGTCGCTTCCCTTCGTGAAGCAATATTTTATCGGCGGTAGCAACAGTTTGCGTGCGTTTCGGGCCAGGACGCTGGGGCCGGGCTCCTATCAGTCGGCCAATAGCACGTTTGCCGCCAGTGAAGCCGGGGATATCCGCCTGGAGGCCAATACCGAGCTGCGCTTTGACCTGATCAGCGTGGTGAAGGGGGCTATTTTTGCCGATGCCGGAAATATCTGGTTGCAGCGTGAAAACCCCGAAAAACCGGGAGCAGCCTGGCCGGGCAGCAGGTTTTGGAACGATATGGCCGTAGGTGGCGGATTGGGCATACGGGTGGATGCTTCGATCGTGGTGGTGCGGCTGGATCTGGCCATCCCCCTGCGGAAACCCTGGTTGCCGGCCGGTCAGCAATGGGTCTTTGATCAGATCAACTTTGGCAGCAGCGACTGGCGCCGGGAGAATATGGTGCTTAATATCGCGATTGGGTATCCGTTTTAGGATCCCGTCCACCATTTTCTGGGTCAGTTATGCCTGTGTTCCCAGGCTCTTGTACCTGTGCATGCCGGTTTCTTCTGCACCGTCTCCACCTGTCTCTTGTGCCCTGTCTCCCGTCCTATTTTTCCCCTTTTCAGCCCCTGAAAAAGCGGATATTTATTGTCATATGACTGAAACCACTTACCTTTGCAGCCCAAATAATTTTTATTTAACAAATCAGGGATCATGAACAATTACGAATTGATGGTGATTTTTACCCCTGTTCTGAGTGAGGAAGATTACAAAGCCGCTCAGAAGAAATTTATCGACCTGGTTACCGCTAACGGTGGCGAGTTGGTACATTCAAATCCCTGGGGATTAAAATCACTGGCCTATCCGATCCAGAAAAAAACCACTGGTTTATACTGGGTTATGGAGTACAAAGCGCCATCCGACTTCAATGAGAAGCTGAAAATTCAGCTGTTGCGTGACGACAACGTTCTTCGTCACATGTTTACTGTACTCGATAAATACGCCGTTGAGTACAATGCAAAAAAGAGAAGTGGCGTACCTACCGGAACTGAAAAAGTGGAGGCTTAATCATGGCAAAGAATGAAATCAAATACCTGACCGCGATTAAGACCGAGAAACGTGCGAAGAAATTCTGCCGTTTCAAGAAGTACGGTATTAAATACGTGGATTACAAGGATGCAGAATTTCTGAAGAAGTTTCTGAACGAACAGGGTAAAATGCTGCCCCGTCGTATTACCGGAAACAGCCTGAAATTCCAACGGAAAGTATCTGAAGCGGTTAAGAAAGCCCGTCAGATGGCTATCCTGCCTTATGTAACTGACCTGCTGAAATAAGACAGGTTCACAATTATCTAGTAACCAATCCCTAATCTGCCTGAACTTTAGCGAAGGCAGAGACAGTCTGAATCAGATTTACCGATTTGATTGGGCTCTTTGGGGTACTAAACAAAGAAAAAATGCAAGTAATTCTTATTCAGGACGTAGATAATCTGGGACAAGCCAACGAACTGGTAACAGTTAAAAATGGTTATGCCCGTAACTACCTGATTCCTCAGAAGTTTGCTGTGGAAGCATCTCCTTCTAACCTGAAACAACTCAACGAAAAGTTGAAAGTGAAGGCTAAGAAAGAAGCTCAGATGCTGGCTGAAATCAACCAGGTTATTGCCAAACTGCAGGAAGGTGCGCTGAAGCTGGGTGCCAAAACCGGAACCAGCGGCAAAATCTTCGGAAGTGTTACTTCCCTTCAGATTGCCCGTGCTATCCGTGAGCAGAAAGGCTATGAAATTGACCGCAAGAAAATCACCATCGCTGACGAGGTGAAAGAACTGGGTCAATACAAAGCCACCATCGATTTCGGTAACGGCAAGACCACAGAAGTGGAGTTTGAAGTTGTAGC
>DATCJQ010000193.1:0-4277 GCA_036562745.1 Flavihumibacter sp. | reverse complement strand
GGTGGAAGTGACCCGTGTTACCACCCAGGATATCAGTTTCATTGTACCTGAAAATGCTGCCGGACCATATACGGTTACCGTCGAACGGCATCATCTTCAAACCACGCTGGATGGCGAACTGATGGTTCCCTATATCGTGGTGATCGAAAACCTGGAGATGCCGACGGGAACATTTACAACCGGAGCTTCCGTTCGTATCGGGGGAGAAGGCTTCCAGGCGGGCGATGAAATTCAGCTCACAGCACCTTTTTATCCGGCAAATAAAGCCATATCAGTACCTGTCACTGCTTCTGCGGAAGGTATCAGCTTCGAAGTGCCTGCCGGTGCATATGGACTCAACACGGTTACGGTTATACGCGGACAGCGTCGCGCTGTACTCGGTACCATTGGCATTGAAGTAGAAGTGGGTGATGAAGTTGGTGGCGGTATTGTGTACTACGTGGAGGCCAACAAGGTCCACGGTTTTATCGTGCACAAAGAAAATATTGCTTCGCCCACGCAACCCTTTGGTCCGGGTTTGGCCCTCTCCGGTGCAGCCGGAACAAGTAAGTCCATCGGTTCCGGAAAATCCAATACCGAAAAACTGATGGCTAAACTCGCAGCTTTCCGGCAGAGTAACAGTGCCTGGAACAACAAGAAAGCTGCTTTCGAATTATGCGATGAACTCAGCGTAACTGTTGATGGTGATACCTATTCCGACTGGTTCCTGCCCTCTCAGGAAGAGCTGATTGAAATCTTTAAGGTGAAGGATATGCTCTGGACCAAGGGAGCCGGATTGCCTGCCAACAACTACTGGACCTCCAGCGAAGGCGATGGTGAAAATGCCGGATGGTCGGCCTATTATGTCAATTTCTACGAACCGGAAAACATTGTATCGGGCTTTGTGGATAAAGAAGCCTGGCTGATCGGTATCCGCCCCGTACGCTATTTCTAAGATTTTTTCATCCTGACAATTCAAAACGATGTATAAGAAACTAAGCATATTCACAGTGGCGCTGATCTTCTCCGTCAATGTTTGGGCGCAGAATAAAATCAGTGGCCTGGTAACAGACAGTGATCAATTGCCGCTGGCCGGAGCAACCATCTCCCTGAAAAATGGGCAGGTGCTGGCTACCACCGACTCCTCCGGCCGGTTTTCGGTTGCACTTAACCGTGGGGATGTAATCCTGATCAGTTATACCGGAAGAATCACCCGCAGCATTACCATCGGACAGGAAAGCAATCTGACTGTTTCCTTGCAAACAGCAGCGGTGAACCTCGATGATGTGGTGGTGGTGGGGTACGGTTCCACCAAGAAATCTGATCTCACCGGCTCCGTGGCCACTATCAAGCCCGACGAGCTCAAGAACGCAAAAATCGGAACGGCCACCAGCGCTTTGCAGGGACTTGCAGCCGGTGTTTTTGTTACAACCGGCAACCTGAAACCCGGTGGCGATGCATCTGTGGTAATCCGCGGATCCGGTTCACTCCGCGCGGGAAACAGTCCGCTTTACGTAGTGGATGGCATACCGGTGGAAGGCGGACTGCAGGATTTGTCGCCCGGCGATATTCAGTCCATCGAAGTCTTGAAAGACGCATCCTCTGCAGCGATCTATGGTTCGCGCGGTTCCAACGGTGTTATCCTGGTTACCACCAAACAGGGCACCAAAGGGCCGGGAAGAATCACACTCAGTGCCAATGGAGGCATTCAGGAAATGCTGAACAAACGCAAACTGATGAATGCCCAGCAGTATTACGATCTGGTGAATAAAGTAATTCCCGATTTTTCCTGGACCACCGAAGAGCTCCGCCTGTTGAGCCGGGGTGAATCCACCGACTGGCAGGATGCTGTTACACAGAAGGGAAAATATTCCAACTATAACCTGGGCGTATCCGGCGGAAGCGATAACGTGAAACATTTCCTGGGCGCCGACTTTTACGATCACCAGGGTATTATCCGGAATTCTTCTTTCCGCAAGCTGACACTCCGGTATAACATGGATGCTCAAACGAAATCCTGGCTGAAGTCGGGTATCCGTTTCAATATCATTGAATCTTCTCTCAAAAACATCAATGAAGAAGGCGATTCGGGATATGGCACCATGTTCAGCGCCATCAGCTCACAACCTACGGCACCGATCAAAATCGATAACGGCGAATACTTTGATGCCTTCCCCAATACCCGCGCCAACCCGAGAGCTATGGTGGATCTGCTCGATAAAGTAACCCAAAAGACCCGTGCGGTGGGATCGGTATATTTTGAAGTGGAGCCTATAAAGGGATTGAAACTCCGTTCCGACAACGGCGGTGAACTCGAGTTTTTCAATGTGAACAATTTCGAGGATGGTCGCATGGGACAACACTATCCCGATGGTGGTCATGCTACCAAATTCAACGGTAAAAAGCGTTACATGCAAACGGAGAATACGGCCACCTATCAGTTTGATATCAACCATATTCATAAGTTCACTGCGATGGCCGGTTTCTCCGCTTCCAAATACACGTATGAGAACACCACAGCCGATTCAAAAAATCTTTCTGCCGTTACAGGGTATCACAATCTGGGCGGTGCGCAGAATCACGGACCAAATGCTTCCTATGCATCGGCCTCCACACTTACTTCCTTTTATGGTCGTGTGAATTACAACCTTGACGATCGTTATCTGGTTACTGTAACCGTGCGCCAGGACGGATCATCTCGTTTTGCGCCCGGTCACCAGTGGGGCTTCTTCCCCTCTGCGGCCTTTGCATGGAGAATATCCAACGAAGAATTTATGGAAAAGCAGGAGATCTTCAGCGACCTGAAACTGCGTGCGAGCATCGGGCGTTTGGGTAACCAAAATATCGGCGACTATGCATATGCTGCTACCATCAGTCAGGGTGGCGAATGGTCCGACTATGTGTTTGGCGGCAACCTGGCTACGGGATCCGTTCAGAACACGATCAGCAATCCCAATCTGACCTGGGAAAAAGCCAATCAGATAGATCTCGGTCTGGATTTCGGAATTCTGAAGAATCGTATTGCCGGTACCATCGATGTGTACTATAAAAAAACCACCGATCTGCTCTGGCTGGTACCCCTGCCCACGGAATCGGGTTTTGATAACTCGCTTACCAATATCGGTCAGATCGATAACAAGGGTATCGAATTCAGTCTTACCACAATCAACATCAACACGAAAGACTTTACATGGAGAACCACCGGTAATATCTCTTATAACGATAATAAAATCGCCGAACTCTATGGCGGCAAACAGGATGTAAACAAATCCTTGTTTGTGGGTCGCCATATCAACACCTATTACCTGCTGAAGGCGGATGGCATCTGGCAGGCAGATGAAGCGGCAAAAGCCGGACAGTACAATGCGCAGCCCGGCGACAGAAAAGTGCTGGATCTGAACAACGATGGTGTAATCAATGGAGATGACCGGACCTTTGCCGGTATCAGCGTGCCGAAATATTATGGAAGCTTTACGAATACCTTCCGCTATAAAGGTGTTGAGTTGATTACTTTCTTCACCTACGCCGGCGGGCATATGATCAACAACTCGCTGAATCGTTTTCTCAATTCCTTCAGCACCTGGGGCAATATGAGCCTGGATTATTATAACGGTTATTGGACGCCCACCAGACCGAGCAACCGTTATCCCGCTCCCCGTGTGGGAAGTGCCTATAGCAACGGCGATGGTACCGATGCCAATTTGCAGAAAGGTGATTATCTGCGTTTGCGCAATATCGAACTGGCATATCATGTGCCGGCCAACAGCTTCCTGCGCAAAATCAGCTCCACCGGTATGCGTGTATATGCATCCGTGCAGAACGCAGCAACCTGGACCCGCTTTACCGGATTTGATGTGGAATCCAGTGATAACACCAATCCTTACCCGAATGCCCGCAGCTTTATCGCAGGCTTATCTATCAACTTTTAATTCCTGAGTCATGAAAAAAATAATTCCTCTTCTCTGTTTGTCAACCGTGATGCTGACGAGTTGCGAAAAATTTCTGACAGAGCATCCAAAAAGTATTCAAACTCCGGAAAACGCTTATAAAACGCCGGAGGATTGGCAGAAAACACTGAATGCGGCTTATGGTGCGCTGCAGCGGGTTTTTGTTGGGAAATACACCATTACGCTGGGAGAGTTCGGTACCGATGAAGTGGAACCCTATGACCTGGGCTGGGCTGCCTACTCCGAGCTGAAGATGTACACATTTAATGCGCAACATCCCTTCTTTGCCGATCACTACCGCGTGTGTTACGAGGGCGTAAAAAGAAGCAATGCCGTTATCGAAATGCCCGA
>DATCJQ010000180.1:0-8675 GCA_036562745.1 Flavihumibacter sp. | reverse complement strand
ATTATGCACGACATCAATATTTTATTGGTCGAAGACGAGAAGAAGATCGCTGAGACATTAAAAAAGGGACTGGAAGAACAGAATTACCGGGTTGAAATCGCAGGTGATGGAAACACCGGGCGATTGCTGTTTGATAACCAGCACTACGATCTCATCATTTTGGATATCAACCTTCCCGGTATGAACGGACAGGAGCTGCTCAAACATATCCGCGGGGTAAACCAGCAGGTGCCGGTAATCATGCTTACGGCGCTCAGCGCAACGGAAGATAAGATTGAGGGCTTTAATTCGGGAGCTGATGATTATATCGTCAAACCTTTCGATTTTGCAGAACTCGTAGCCCGCATTCGGGCACTGATAAAAAGAGTACAGCAGGCTGCTCCTGTAGGTAAAAGTCTTCGTATCAATGATCTGGTGATCAACCTCGACAGTAAGGAAGTTTCCCGCGCGGGCAAGCCCATCCAGCTTACGGCCAAAGAATTTCAACTGCTCGAATACATGATCCGAAATAAAAATCGCGTGGTGTCGCGGGCCGATATAGCCCTCAACGTGTGGGATATTGATTTTGATACCGGCACCAATGTTATCGATGTTTACGTAAATTTCCTGCGTAAAAAAATTGATCGCGATTACGAACAGAAACTCATCCATACGCAGGTAGGCATGGGTTATGTTCTGAAAGAAACATCCTGATATTGACTATCCGCGTTAAAATAACATTGCTGTTTTCAGTTCTGGTAACAGTCCTGTTATTAGCGACCTCATTTACCGTTTACTACCTGTCATCTGTTGAACGCGCTGCCGTATTCCGGCAACGGTTGTCGGGACGGGCACACAATGCTTCGCAACTCTTCACCATTCTGGGTGATACCAGTCAGGCTCTCCTGCAGAAGATTGATGCAAGTAACGCACGCTTTTTCTCACGGAAATCCATTCGGATTTTTTCCGTAACCAAAGAACCGCTGTATGTTTTCAATACCCGGCCGGAAGATGATTTCACCGTGCCTGCTTCCGTAATTGATGAAATCATCAACAAACGAGAGCTGGCATTCAAGATTGGCGATCGCGATGCTTTCGGGCAATATGTGAAGAGTACAAAACCGCCTATCGTCATTATCGTAACAGCCTATGATGCCGACGGACATAAATGGCTCTCCGATCTTCAGCAGATACTTGCCATAACCATGGTGGCGGGGATATTGCTGAGTATTCTAATCGGGACCATCTTCTCCCTCCAGCTGATCAAACCCATTTCAAATATCATTGAGGAAGTAAATAATATTTCCTCTCATAATCTCTCGCAGCGAATCGATGCGGGCAGCGGCCAGGATGAACTTTTCCAGCTGGCCAATACCTTTAATGATTTGCTCGACCGGATGCAGGAATCCTTTACCATTCAACGACGTTTTGTTTCCAATGCATCGCATGAGTTATCCACACCGCTCACTTCGATTTCATCGCAACTGGAAGTGGCGCTGCAGAAACCCCGCTCAGAGGAAGAGTATAGGAAAGTGATGTTATCGATTCAGGAAGACGTGCAGCAGATGCGGCAACTCACTAAGAGTTTGCTGGAGATTGCGAAAACTGGTCATCAGGGCAGCATTGAACTGGATGAGGTTCGGCTCGACGAAGTGATTCTCAAAGTAACCGGAGCCGTTCAAAAGCTTTCCCCCAACTACCAGGTACAGGTGAATTTTGAAGAACTTCCCGACGATGAAAGCAAGTGCCTGGTTTTTGGTAATGCCGATCTGCTCTTCAGCGCGTTGAAAAATATTGTTGAAAACGGATGTAAATATTCGCCGGACCACACCAGCCTGGTGCGACTCCGTTTCACCGGTCGCGAGCTGATTACGGAAATTTCAAACCGGGGCGATATCATCACACAGGAAGAAATTGAAAATATTTTCCTGCCCTTTTATCGTGCACCGGGTGCCACACACGAGAAGGGTTTCGGACTCGGACTGGCCCTCGCCAAGCGGATTATCAATCTCCATAAAGGAAAAGTGGAGGTAATCAGCAATCAGGCGCAGGGAACGGTGTTCAGGGTGTTATTACCTGCCGCCGAAGTTTTTCACTAATAATCAATCTTTTATCGGAGTATCCGGTGCGGGTAATCCCTTTTAATTTGCTTTTAATCCGGGTTTAATCGTGTATTAATAACACCAAACCATATTTGATCACTTCAATTTGCGCAAATATGGTTACAGTTATTATTCCGGTCTTGAACGAAGCTCAGACCATTGGCCAGGTAGTCCGTTATTGTTTTACCCAGCCGATGGTTTCGCAGGTGATCGTTGTAGACGATCAGTCGGTAGATGATACCGTTGCCATTGCAAAAGAAGCGGGTGCCGAAGTATTGATCAGCGCCCAACGCGGTAAGGGAATCTCGATGAAGGAGGGAATTCAGGCCGCCAGAAATGAACACCTGATTTTTCTTGATGGGGATATCGAATACCCCGAGGATACAATCCGCCTGCTGGCAGAACCACTGCTTGAAAACGAAGCCGATTTTGTAAAGGCAACATTCTCCCGTAATGCAGGAAGGGTAACCGAACTGGTTGCCAAACCGCTGCTCAGTATTTTCTATCCCGGACTAGCACATTTTTCGCAACCGCTTAGCGGTATGATCGCAGGAAGAAAACAATTTTTCTCGCGCATCGATTTTTTTCAGGATTATGGAGTGGATATCGGTATCCTCATTGACATGTTCCTTATGCGCGCCCGTATTAAGGAGGTTTCCATCGGCCATATCGAAAACAAAAGCAAGCCCTGGCATGCACTGGGAAAAATGAGTCGCGAGGTAACCCGCGCCATTATCATGAAGGCCATGCGCCAGAAAAATGAACTGGTAAACCTGAACGAACTGGAACTGGTAAACCTGATTTCCTCCGAGATGAAATCGGTAATGGAAGACCAGGTAACGCATATGAAAAAGATGGTGGTGTTCGATATGGACAATACCATCTTCCAGGGAAGTTTTATCGAATTCTGCGCAGAAAAATATGGTTTCAGAAATGAACTGGAACAGATTCGTGCCCATGAAAAAGATGCTTCGGCACTCACCAAGAGGGTTTCATTGCTGCTGAGGGGAATCAGTATGGACGATCTCCTGCAGGTGGCATCGGAAATTCCCATGGTGGAAGATATCCATGCCGTGGTGGCCATGCTTAAACAAAGAGGATACCTGGTAGGAATTGTGAGTGAAAGTTATCAGCTAATTACTGAATACGTAAAAAATAAAATCGGGGCAGATTTCTGTCTGTCTAACCAGCTCGAATATTTCGAAGGGAAAGCAACCGGCGAGGTACGCATTCCTTCCTATTTCTACCACAACGAAACGAGCAGTTGCTCACACCCCATTTGTAAAACCAATGCGCTGCGATACCTGTCCAGGCGGTACGATATCCCCCTGAGCAATACCATTGTGGTGGCGGATGGGGAAAACGATCTCTGTATTCTGGAACAGGCCGGCGTGGGTATCGCATTCTGCGCAACCAGTGACCTGGTACGTTTTGTGGCCGACGGAGAAATTACGGAGCCGGCATTTTCGAAAGTGTTACAATATGCGAATTAATTGCCATCATGGAAAAGTTGATCAAACAAATATTATTGGTTGTGGATTTTTCCGACAGGAGCCGGCTGGTTCTTGACAACCTCGTGTCCATGGCAAACGAAATGCACTGCGATATTCATTTGCTGAACATATTGGAGCCGTCGTTGTTGCCGTTTTCCTTTCACTCAAAACAAATCATCACAGATAAAGCAGAACAGAAGGCGCTGGCTATTAGTAAAATCAGGGCACTGCAGGGAGAATATATCCCGAAAATGAAAAAAGGCTGCTTTATCCACAGTCACGTGCTGGAAGGAGCGATGGAGCGTACGATCCGAAATTTTGCCCTGCAGCAGGATATCGATCTCACGATTCTGACCCTGCGCCATCGGTATGCCTGGAGTGCCTGGATGAACAAAATCAACATTGCCAGACTGGCACGAAAGATTGAATGTCCGGTGCTGAATATTCCCAGAGCCATGCAAATTCAGCAGATCCGCAATATTGTGTTGCCGGTTACGGATATGCTGCCCCTGCGGAAAATTATGTTTGCCAGTTATATCGCGAAATATCACAAAGCGCGTATTCATTTGGTGGCTTTGCAAAACGAGGGTGGTAGCAACGCTGCGGAAAGCAATCCCTGGTTGTATAAATCTTACCAACTCCTCACCGATAATACTGACCTGCCCATCGAATGTCATCCGATGAGTGGCGAAAATATTGCCGATACAACTTTGCAGTACGCCGAAAAGGTAAATGCCGATTTGATTGTAGTGCAACCCGGACAGGAAATGGAGCTGCCCGGTTTGAGGAATTCCATTTTTTCAAGATTTCTTTACTCGGCCTCCCGTATCCCGGTTATGGCTGTTTAATTTCAAATGAACACTATGAAACGTCTATTCGTTATTGGTATCAGTTTTTTTTCCGGATCCCTGATGGCACAATCCGTAGAGGAAGCCAAACAGTATCTCTATTATGATCGGCTGCAAAGCGCGGAACAGGTGCTGCAGCAGGTATTGAATCAGAACAAGGAAGCCTATTACTGGCTTACCGAGGTTTACCTGGAAGACAAACAAATTGACAAAGCCCGGTCACTGTTCAGTTCCGGAACTGATATTCTGAGTGCCCATCCTCTCAACAAAGTGGCCTATGGCAGTGTGTTGCTGGCAGAAAACAAAACAGCCGAAGCAAAAGCACAATTTGATCAGGCACTTAAGGAAGCGGGCCGCAAGAATGAACTGGAGATCATCAAAGCAGTTGTTCGTGCCCATGTGGAGAACAAAGCAGGTGATGCCAATACGGCCCTCCGTTTAATCGGACAGATCAAAGAAAAAAATCAGGATGCAGAGCTGATCACGCTGCGGGGGGATGCATACCGGAAACTGAACCAGGGGAGTGATGCGGCAAAATCTTATCTGGAAGCGCTGGTCAAAGATGATAAATATGCGCTGGCCGCTTATAACCTGGGAAAAATTTTCGTGACCCAGCAGAACAGTGAGATGTTCCTGAAATATTTCAACCAGGCCATTTCGGCGGATCCCAAATTTGCAGCCGCTTATTATGAGTTGTATTACTATTACTATTTCCGTGATGTGAACAAAGCAAACGAGTACCTCAATCTGTATATTCAGCATACCGATCCCAGTATGGAGCATCAGTATATGAAAACCGACCTGATGTTCGCCTCCGGTAAATATGATGAAGCCATCAACGGGGCCCGGGCCATCCTGGAAAAAGAGGGACAGGAAACCAAAGCACGTTTGTACAAGCTGCTGGCCTACAGTTATGATGCAAAGGGTGATTCTCTCAAGGCATTTGAACTGCTCAACACTTATTTTGCCAGCGAAGCCGACAGCAATATTGTGGCGAAAGATTATGATCTACAGGCCAAACTGCATAAAAAACTGAACCAGGACTCCCTGGCTGCCATGGCCTGGGAAAAAGCCCTATCCATTGATACGGTGGACCAGTACAAACTGGAATATATGCAACAGTTGGCTCAGTTGGCCAAAGAGAACAACGATCGCAGCACCGAAGCTCGATGGCTGGGAAAAATTTTCGAAACCAAAAAAGAACCCAACAACCTTGATCTTTATAACTGGGGACTGGCACATTATGCAGCCGACGAGTTTCAGCAGGCGGATGAGGTGTTTGGAAAGTACACTGAAAAATATCCCGATCAGGTTTATGGTTTCTACTGGAGAGCCAAGTCGCGTGCGCAACTCGACAGCAGCATGGAGCAGGGACTTGCCGTAGCTGATTATAAAAAAGTGGCAGAAATCGCCGAATCGGATAAGGAAAAAAATAAGAGTCTGCTTATCCAGGCCTATGGATACCTGGGTGCTTACGAAGCCAATGTTTCAAAAGATTTTGTGGCCGCGCTGAGCTGGTTTGAAAAAATTCTGGAGATCCAGCCGCAAAATGCAGATGCGCTGAAGTTTGCCGAAATTCTTAAAAAATGGATCGCCGAAGGCAAGGGCGGCGCTGCGAAATCAAACTAAATGTTCCGAATTGTTCAATAAGAGTGAATGTCTTCACTAACCGAAAGGTTGGTTTTTTGGGTGTGGCCCCTCTTCTCAAAGAGGGGCATTTTTTTTGAATCCTATTACACAACAAGGCCCAGTATCATACAGGCAGCCACCACCACGGGGGTGGGAAGTTTTGAATATTGCAGCGTGAACCAGCAGCCGATGATCACCGCCACATTCATCCAGCCATGATCGGTCCATTCACCGAGCGGGATATCTTTAAACATATAAAGCGTAGAAGCCACCAGAAAGCCCACCACGGAGGCATTGATGCCTTCCAGCGCACGGAAGACCACCGCATATTTTTTTAGGTTATTCCATATGGGGAAGAAAAACAGTACAAGCAACAGACTCGGAAGAAAAATAGCTACGGTTCCGATTACGCAACCCAGCACCTGCCAACCGGTACCACGATCACTCATGGCAATCCCGCCCATATAGGTGGCGATGGCAAATACGGGTCCCGGCATAGCCCGCACCATACCCGCGCCGGTATAGAAATCATCGCGACTGATCTTAACCACATTCGGGTTGCGCTGCATCACTTTTTCCGACTCCGGGCGAACCACAAACTGTTCGTACATCATCGCCACCAATACCTGTCCGCCGCCAAATACAATACTTCCGAAACGATAGGTGTTTTCGAAAAGGTTGATCGGCCGGCGGTTGGGCCAGTCGTATTTCCGCGCTGTTTCTGAAAGCACACCCGCTACCACAAATACCGAAACAAAAAGCCAGATATTTCCCCACTTGATTTTTTTCCGATTGGTTTCCACCTGCGGATATCGGCGATCGCTCAGGTTGGTTACGAAGCCGCCCACTACGATCAGCAGCGGAATCATCCAGGGTATTTTGAAAAATGCAAAACTCAATGCAGCACTTGCCACCACAATCACCCGCGTGATGGTATTGTGAATGGCCAGTTTAAACGCAACGGTTGATGCATAGGCCAGAAAACCGATGGTCATCGGAGCCACATATTTAAACATATCGTGCTGGAGATCCCGCTCATTAAAATAACTGAGGAGAAAGGAGAGAGCCCCCATCAGGATACTGGCCGGCAGGATCCAAACCAGGAGTGTGAGAACCGCCAGCATTACGCCTCCGCGCTTATAGCCGATCAGGGTCAGCACCTGAGTGGAGGAGGCGCCGGGCAGCATCTGGCAGAAGGCATTATAGTCGAGCAGTTCGTCGTGACTAATATCCTTTCTCTCCTGTACAAAGGTTTTGAGCATCATCCCGAAATGACCCTGAGGGCCACCAAAAGCTGTCAAACTATGAAGTAGAACTGCTTTTAGAAATGGAATATGCCGAATTAATACCATTGTACTAATAATATAAGAATTATATCGCTGCTAAAATCTTCAGCTACCTCCCGCAAATCACTTGATAAGGACAATATTCGCATTTTTCCTGGCGTGATGTCTGATCAAATACCTGATTCGGGTCAAAAATTTCCTCTATCGTCTGACCAAGCAGGGTCATGGCCGTTTGACCGGCTTCCGGCATCAGATAATGATCCAGCCTCGATTTGGTGGAAAGATTCTGAAAGCGCCAGTCAAATTCATCACCATCCTTGCGCATTGAACGCACATCATACAATCCCGCAGCTATATTTAAGGGGGCGCCCGGACTATCAATTCGCTTAAGGATAGGCGTTAGGCCCGGATGCTCCAGTTCCTGCCTCAGTAAATCAGAATAGATAATAGTTTGCAGTGCTGCTTTATTCCGATCACCGCGGTCTCTCTCAAACAGCGATTCCAGGTTGCGGAAATCTTTTTTATCTCCGCCGGTTTTATAGTCGATGATGCGGTACACTCCATCCTTAAAATCCACCCGGTCGATAAATCCGCCCAGATAGATCGTCCAGCTTTCCCCGTTCACTTCAAAACGATAGGGACGAGTAATCCTGGCTTCCTGTGCCACCAGGTGGAAGGGGGCATAGCGTTTGTCCTGCTTCAGAATCTCTTTCACATAAGTGCGAACCACTTCTTCCACCACACGCAGTGTGCCGGTATAATCGATGGTCTGTTTCCGGTCTTGGGCCAGCTCCTGTGCAAATGCCTCGCAGATATATTGATCCACCTGCGTATGGAGCCAGTCGATATCCTCCGGTTCCACCAGGTTGTTCGATTTTTTTTCAGCCAGGGCATTGTAGAGAAATTCAATCGAGCGATGCAGCATATTCCCCAAAATATTCGGGGCGATTTCTTCCGCAATTTCATCGGGCTCTTTGATGCCCTGAACCTGACGGAAATAGAACTGCAGCCTGCATTCAAGGTAGGTGTTAATGGCAGAGGGACTCAGCATCTTTTTTTCACTCCGGTAACCGCGCAGCGATTTCATCACGGTTTCATCCTTCCTGATTACGATCGGATCCTTGGCTTTCGAATGAAGATCGATATGGATATTTTTCCGGATGATGGGAATATTGGTTTCATATTCCAACTGGGTGAGAAAACGACTTTGCTCAGCTGCCCCTTTTTCATCCACCGTGATATTATACAAGCAATACACCCGCTCAGAGCGTTGTAACAACCGATAAAACACATAGGCGAAAATGGAATCCTGGTTCTCGATCACACTCAGTCCGAATG
>DATCJQ010000168.1:0-13497 GCA_036562745.1 Flavihumibacter sp. | reverse complement strand
ACCCCACACTGACTGATCCATTCAATCCGTTTTGCCGTCCTTTTTTTGTACGGATATTGATAATGCCACTGTTTCCCGCTGCATCGAATTTGGCTGATGGCTGTGTCATGATTTCAACCGATTCCAGTTGATTTGAAGGCATGTTTCGCAACAGGTTGGCAAGGTCTTGTCCGCTCAGATACGTTTGTTTTCCGTCGATCAGCACGATCACACCCTGTTTCCCTTTCAGGCTCAGAATACCATCACGATCAACCGTTACGCCGGGAGATTTTTCCAGCACATCCAACGCCGTACCTCCGGCATTGGAGATGAAAGCATCCACATTTACAACGGTTTTATCGGCTTTTACTTCTACCATGGGTTTACGGGCTGTTACGGTAACGGCATCCATGCTTTTGCCGGCGACACTCAACTGAATCAGCGGCAGTTCCAATGTGCTTTCTTCTTTCAACGTGTGTGCCTCACTGTTATATGGATTATAACCCACAGCAGTGATCTGTATCAGGATGGTGGTGGCCGGTAACTGGCCCACTTCAAACAGACCATCCTTATTGGTGGTACCGATCTTGATCAGTTTGTTGGTACCGTTTTCTAATATGCTTACGGTAGCGGCCTCAATAGCCTGTTGTTGGCTATTCTGCACACTACCCCTGATTGCGGAGCTGTTCTGCGCAAAAGCCAGCACAGATGCCAGTATCAGGCAGCTCATCAAACTGACTCTTTTCATCGGAAAGGTTATTAAGGCGTTTGTTGATCGAATTTGGTTCATAACAACTGGTTCAAAAAGCTAAATGGGTCGAACGGTAAAAATCACGGACGAAATAATTTTTCACCATCAGTTTCTGATACCGTTCTCCTGGCTTTTGAAAAGTGCCCGGTCAATGCCGACCCGGGCACTTAATGCAGGATGAAGGTTTAATGGTAATGGATAGTTATCTTGTATTGAGACTGGTTAGTTATTGCCGCCCATTTTTACGCGGTTTTGTTCATCGTTGGCTCCACCAATTTTGCGACGAGGTTGAACTCCCTTGATAGGTTTGCCGAAGCGGTAAACAAAGGACAGGTTAACCACTCTGGTATCGCGCAGGTTATAAAAGCTTGCTTTGGTAGTCTGGAAATTGATGGTACCGGTAACTTTTTGAGTGTAGAACATATCACGGGCAGAAAGTTTCAGGGTTCCTTTTCCTTTCAGTACCTGTTTTGATACACCGGCAGCAACTGCGCCCAGGGGATCGATCAGGATCTGTCCTTCTACACCCTTACTTCTGTACCAGCCACTCAGTTCGGCACTCCAGCCTTTTTCGAATTTGAACTGGTTGTTCACATTCAACAAGAGGGTTCCGGCAGATACATTGATTTCTTCATTGTTCAATTCACCCTTAAATGAGTTGTAGTTATAGTTGGTGTACAGAATGGCAGTCCACCATTTTTGTACCGGCACCTGAGCACTCACCGCAACTCCCACATTGTTTCTGCTGCCGATATTTCCCTGGCGAACCACAGTTGCATATTCCGGTTCACCGAACTGGGGATTACCCTGAGAGAAAGTTTCGCTGAAGAAATTCTTGGTATAGCTATAGTTAAAGGTGGTGGTCAGAAAACTGTTGTACGTGTGACTGAGTTCGATGTTATGGGTAAACTGGGGCTGCAAATAGGGGTTTCCGCGACCATAAGTGTACTTATCGAGGAAGAACAGGAAGGGGTTCATGTCCTGATAAGCCGGACGATCAATTCTTCTTCCATAAGAGAAGGCGAACTGGTTTTTATCGGTGGCTGCATAGCTCAGGAACAGGGTCGGAAACAGGCTGCCATATCCACGGCTGAAGGAAGAGTCGGATCTTTCAGGATTACCAAACTGTTTGCCTTCATAGCGGGTGTGCTCATAGCGTAATCCCGCCTGAATGCCCAGTTTCTTAATCTGACGGTTATAGTTAAGATAGCCGGCCAGGATGTTTTCCTTATAGTCAAAGTTGTTGGACTTGCCGTAGTCGTTTTCCCAAAGCTCACCGTTGAAATTCGCATAGTCGGCCACGTTTTCCGTTCTTACCATGCTGGTTTTAAACCCTGCTTCCATTTTGGCGCCTTTGCCCAGCGGCTGGGTATAATCTATTTTGGCAGAATAGATATCGATATCAATCGGCAGACGGCCCCGCAGTTGTTCATCATATTTAAGGTTCAGCTCCGAATCATAAATGGAGTTCAGAAACATCTGGCGACTGTTGGTTCCATAGGTCAGGTAATCGAGATCAGCAGTGATTTCGCGGCCGGTGGAATCAAACTGGTGACGCATATTCAGGTTCACGCTTCTGTTTTTCCAAAGCTCCTTGTTCATGTTATTGGCAGTGATTACAGAATCCAGGAATGATTTGGGATCCTTCATATAGCTCGTATTGCCACCACTTTGCTTTTCATGACTGTTATTGCCGTTGAGTACAAATCCCAGGGTTGTTTTTTTGCTGAGATAATAGTCGGCACCGAATTTCAGGGTGTAGTTGCGGTTTTCATTTTTCATATATGAACTCTGCTCAAAGATGGCGGTCACTTCCTTGGAGATGGCGTCAGAGAATTCACGATCGATATCCAGTTGCTGGAAGCTGTTCCATATATTGAAACTACCATTGGCGAAGAAATTGAATTTACCGGTGCGGTAGTTGGCATTCACACTGTTATTGGTTTTCCAGTATTTGCCCTGTCCGGCATTGAGGGTCAGCGATCCATTGAACCCTTTTTGTTTGTTCTTCTTGGTTTTGATATTGATCACACCAGAATTTCCGGCGGCATCGTATTTGGCAGAGGGATTGGTCACCAGTTCAATCTGGTCGATCTGGCTGGCAGGCATGGATTTCAGCAGGCTGGCCAATTGTTCACCGGTAAGGTATGTCGGACGGCCATCCATCATTACCATCACGCTTTGTTTTCCCTTCAGGCTGATATTGCCGTCTTTGTCCACCATCACGCCGGGGGATTTTTCCAGTACTTCCAGTGCGTTGGCCCCTACATTGGTTACGGCGGCATCCACGTTCACCACGGTTTTATCGATTTTCTGCTCGATAAAGGGTTTGCGTTGAACCACGGTTACCCCCTGCAGCTCCTTGGAGACGGGCTCCAGGGCAACCACCGGCAGCTCCAGGCTGATATTTTCAGCATTCAGTTCAAAGGGGTCAGAATATTGTTTCTCAAAACCCACGGCAGAAACCAGCAGGATGTACCGGCCAAAGGACAGGTCCAGGATTTCGTAGTTCCCGGACTTGTCGCTTGACTGGATTTTGGCAACAGATGAGTCGGCGGCGAGCAATACCGTTACGGTGGCTGCTTCGGCCGGTTTGTTCGATCTGTCTGTTATCCGCCCCTTTACAGAGGTGGAGGTTTGCGCCATACCGACGAAGGATAAGGTGGATAAGGCGAGTGTCAGTAAGGTGAGCGTTCTTTTCATATGTAAGGTTCTTTAGTTGTTTTGGTACTGTTTAAGGTTGATTACACAGTAAAGGTAGGTACTATGTAATGCAATGTACATTGTTTTGTGTTGGAAGGTTGATTTTCCTGATTTTCGGTAATTGCTTTCGAAAACATAGGACGGAGATGGAAAGAAATGGTTACAGTTTTCTTCCGGAAACTGATGAATGGCCATAAAAGCGGAAGAGCGGCCATTGGGGCCGCTCTACTGTAGAATTCGATAATTGAACTGTAAAAAAATCGTGTTTAAGTGCTTATTCCTTCTTAAAGGCGGGCTTTGCACTGAGTTTGGGCATCCAGAACCAGATCGCGATGCCGGTAAGTACCAGCAGGGTGGAAATCAGCTCGGCCTGAGTGGGATGAAATCCGAAAATATCGTATTTGGTATTCACGCGGATCTTTTCGATGAAGAAGCGTTCCACGCCATTCACCACCAGGTATACGGCAAAAAGGCGACCGGGGATGGTGATTTTCTTACGGATCGACCAGAGAAATGCAAATAGCACCAGGCTCACGATGGTTTCATATAATGGAGTGGGATAAACCGCCATCGGTAATTCATTGCAATATTGTCCTACGCATCCGGGGATGGGTTCCCCCATATTCACCACATTATTGGGATAGGTATAAGACCATGCCCAGTCGGGCAGCCATTTATAGGGATTGGGCCGGGTGTTTACAATGCCCCAGTCGCCATCACCCGAAACCTGGCAGCCGATTCTGCCGATACCGTAGGCCAGCATCAGGGCGGGGGCTGCCGAATCGCAGAGATGGCGTGCGCCGATCTTGTGTTTTTTGGCATACCATATGATTGCCACTGCCGCGCAGATCAATCCCCCGTAGAATGTAAGTCCGCTGAAAGATAATAATGCACCGATCGGATCGGCTACAAATTCCGTCCAGTTTTCCAGGTTATGGAAGAGTTTGGCTCCCGCGAACCCGAAAAGGGCGGCAAAAACCACGAAGTCACCCACCCGATCATGCGGCCAGATCCGGATCACGCGTTGTTCGGGTTTGTCGAGCCGCTGTTTTTGTTTCTCGCGCCATTTCAGTCCGGCAAACAGCAATCCCACCAGCAATCCGGCGGGTATGGATCCCTGGGCCGAGAAAATAAATGCCTGGGGATCTTCCGGTCCCAATACAAAAGCACCAATTATCTTATAGCCCAGCAGGAAGCCGAGAATAAAATTCGTTAGCAGGTCGGCGATACTCGCAGGTTCGCCGACCGTGATGGTGGTTTCTTCATATTGAAGATGTCCTTCCCGGCTCTTCCTCTTTAACTCGACGGTCAGCACCCATGCCGCCCCCAGGAAGGCCAGCGCCACGAAGAAGCCAAATGAGTTGATAAATCGAAGGAAAGGTATATTGAGTCCAAACAGATCCTTGAATGCGTAATATAAATTGGGATACATGTATGCTGTTTAATGGGCTAATTCATCGCAATGATAAGAAATATGGCGACGGCAAAAAAATAACCCCTTCCACAGGAAGGGGTTACCACTTCATTTTATACTGCTTAGCAATATTGTTCAAAGGCTGCGATCAGATTGTGTGCGATCATCTGGGCAGATCTTCCCTCAATCATGTGCCGCTCGATAAAATGAACCAACTGTCCATCTTTAAACAGGGCAATCGAAGGAGATGAAGGCGGATAGGGCAATAAATGCTCGCGCAGCTTGCGTACGGCATCAATATCGAAACCTGCAAAGCTGGTGGCCAGGTAATCCGGCTTTTTCGGACTGTTTTGTACGGCCATCAACGCACCCGGACGGGCGGTTCCTGCTGAACATCCGCATACTGAATTGATTACCACCATCGTGGTTCCGGGTTTCTTCAACTGGGCATCTACCTCTTCGGGCGTTAATAACTCTATAAATCCCTGTTCGGTCAGCTCCTCCTTCATGGGCATTACTATCTCGGCTGGATACATCTTGTTCTTTTTTTGATTTACAAATCTAGTTCAAAAACAAATTATCAGGGGGAATGGTTTAAATATGTCAATATGGCGCTGTTTTTCCCGACGGGATGTCATTGTGTCTGTATAACTGATTCGATTTCAGCTGATTTCTTCCGATTTGGCACTAAAAGCCGGCTGGTACGCCAATTGATTTATTCACGGCAAACACGATGATTAAAAAAACTAAAAACGATTATACCATGACTAGAGCACTTAATCAACCCGTTCGCCCCTTCTTCAGTTTGCTGGATGATTGGTTTCAGGATTTCCCGGCCCGTTATACCAGGGAAATCAGCAGCAACCTGCAGCCTGTGCCTGTGAACATCACAGAAAGCCCGGATGCCTACCATCTGGAGATGAATGCACCGGGACGCAATAAGGAAGATTTTAAGATCCAGGTGGAAAATGATCTTCTGACCATTTCCTTCGAGCAAAAGGAAAACAAAGAGGAAGAAGATCAAAAAGTGATTCGTCGCGAGTTCGTGTACAAATCCTTCAAGCGCAGTTTCACCCTGGACGACCGCATTGATGCTTCCGGCATACAGGCAAAATACGAACAGGGAGTACTGAAACTCTACCTGCCGAAAAAAGTGGCAGAGCAGATTCAGCCCAAACAAATCGCAATACAATAATTGTTTCTCATAAGCAGTTGGTTTTGGTTTAGTCCCGTTGTTTTTACATCGGGACTTTTTTCTAACAAACTGTTAAATGATGTTATCTTGAAAATGAAGTAATATTGCCACACTTTTCAGCTATCCCGAAAAAATTTGAGAATGAACAGACGAATCATCCTTAGTGTCTCGCTCGCGTTGATAATGCTGTTTGGTAGTAAAGGCTCTTCTGCACAGGTAGTAGACACCCTTCCCCGTAAAGACAGCCTCCTGATGGATACCATTCCTTTGGAGATCGACAGTTTACCAATTGCGCAAATTGATACCACATTGCGCATTGTGAACCTGACGCCCTACATGACCCTGCATGTGGACTCATCGATCAACTATAAACTGGAGCTGAACCGAGCGCCCGGAAACTTTTTCTGGTACCTGCGCAATTCTCCGGTGGGACTAAAAATCGGCAAGGATGATGGTCGTCTTACATTCAAAGCTGAAAAGTCGCTTTTCCTTTCCGGTCGTCTGAAATACGATCAGGAATATACCGTGCATCTGGGCGTGCAGAACCTGGCTGACCCCAAGGAAAGGATTGACACGTTTTTCACCCTGATGTTTTACAATACGGAAATTGTACTCTCCCGTCTGAAACCCGGCGTAAGTGAAACCATCTTCGTGGATGAAGGTGATACGCTGAGCATTCCCGTTCAGTGTGAGCGCGGCAGTTTCCCCATCGAAACGATCTCCACCCTCACGGATGCCTCCATCAAAGGATATGAAAGCGTGCGTAAGTGTGATGATATCTTCACCTGGGCCATCCCCTATGATTTCGTGAAAGATGGTGACAAGGAAAAACAAAAGACCTTCCATATCACATTCGTGGGCGCCGATAAGTTTTACAATCGCGATACCGCCCGCGTTACGGTGGTGGTGCGCGATGCGTTGAACTATCCCTTCCGCCTCGATGAATACAGTAAAACCGTAAAGGAAATTCAGCGATATATCCTGCAGCTGAAATTCAGCTTCAAGGAGCTTGATAAAAATGTGAAGCGTACCAAGAATTCCCGTACCGGTTTCGATCTGATGTCGGGTACTTCTGCCCTCGCGGGTACGGTGCTTTCCACCAGCAATGCCGAATCGGATAAGAACATCGGTAAGGTGATGCCGAGTGTGGGCGTGGCCCTGGTACCGGTGAAGGAAGCAGTGAGTCCGGTTAAATCCTACGAATCCAACTCTGCCGCTCAGGTACGTTCAAGCATCAAACGCCTCGAGTACAGTTTGTCGGATAACGCCCTGGTGGGTGAGCGGGATCCCGAGATTCTGACCAAGCTGGCTAAACTGCGCAGCGATCTGAAACAAGTGCAGACCCAGCTCATCGATGTGCCCATGGTTGATACCGGTGGCATGAGCGAGGAGGAACTGAACGAATACTTCAACAGTCCCAAAGTGAACAAGAAATATAAACTCACCCGCAACTAAAATCGGAATGAGTTAAAATAATTAAAGCCCCCTGAGTTTTCGGAGGGCTTGTTTTTTATGCTTTCTTCCTGGAAATCCGGTCAGGGACAGGCATCCTTTCTTCGTGTATCGATCACCGATTGAATCTTCCAGCCCTCTGCGAGTTTCACCAGTTGAAAACAATTGACACCACAGTGACTGAACCTGTCCTCCACATAAAACTTATAGGGAGTCCACACCATGGCCATGGGGCCGTCAATCAGGATAGAACCAAACTCGATGCGTTCATCCAGGCTTCCGGCTTTGGCCGAACCGATGGAGCGAATAAAGCCGCTTACGGGATCCACCCGCACCTCCACCTGCCCGTTTTTTGATACAATGGTTTGCAATAATGCCGTTTGGGTGAATGCACCGGAAAGCAGGTTGGTATCACTCTTATGCATACCCGAAAACAGCTGGTTGATGGTTGCTTTGATAGCATCTTCCTCGGAAGACTGTGCTGTGGCCGTAAGAACGGAAACTGTTAAGAGAAGACTAAATAGAATTTTCATGCTGATCCTGATTAAACGATGATCATTTTGGTTGGTCTACAAATTAGAACCAAAATTGATCCCTATGCTAAAAATTATACCAGCGGTAATGGCCACCGCGCTCCTCGTAATGGCAGATAATGCTGTATTCGCTCAGGGACAGGGTCCGCATAAAGTACCGCCCGGACATGCGAAAAAATATAAAGCGCCCAAAAAGGTTAAACATCCTCCACATACCGTGCATGTGATACATCATCCTCCTGTACCTGTGGTGCATCGCCCACCCCTGCCTGTGGTGAACCATCCGCCCCTGGTGATTATGGATACCCGGCACCTGCCGATCCGCAGGTACAGCGATAACCGGTATTATTACCGTACTTCAGCAGGATTGCATTACTGGCTGGGACGCGACGGACACCTCTACCTCGATGTGAAATTTGTTCAGGCCGAAGCCCGTTACCTCCATGATTATGCGATCTGGCAACGCGGAAGAGTTTAGTACCCTTCTCCATAGTTGTGCCCTATACGATAGCCTCCAGCCTGGGACCTTCTTCCTGGTCCCGGGCTATGGCTTTCTGAAGCTGATTCATCGGCACCAGTTCCTCCTTCGCCAGGGCAATATCGTAGGGTCCCACCGGCAGGAGCATCTTGGCCAGAATCGGTGCTATTTCAAGTATAATGATCAGCAGACTGATCAGCAGGGTTGCGAGGAATACGCTTTCTTCCCGCTCAGATAAACTCGTCAGGGCTTTGTTGCGGGCCAGGAAGCCCACATTTTTATAGGCGGCTTCGGCAAAATTGTCTTTTTCTGCCTTGAGTTCGCCGGCAGCTTTATCAATAATTGCATTTTGCAGGGCCAGGGCCGAGTCGATCATCGGAAATACCCGTGCATATTGGGCTGCGGTTTGCTCATAGGCATCCATCTTGAGCCGGGTGATGCGCTCCACGCCCCGCCGGCCGGATCCGCCGGTTCCATCCGCCTCGGCCATATATCCCTTTTGTAAAAGCAGCAGGGTGTCCTGCATCGCCTGCCGTCGCTGCAGCAGCTGATCCCTTTCCGCCAGGGCCCTAGCCACTTTTGCGGCATGAATCGTGTCCTGTTTCAAATTAAATTCCCGGATCTGATCCTGGATATGATGGTTCACCTCCAGGTTGATTTCCTTCTCGAAGAGTTTTAGCTCGAGCGGACGGGCAATCGTGATACCTATAAATATGGCCAGTATCAGCCGTGGAAGCGCCAGTTTCCATTGTCCGGCCCTCGACAACCCGTATTTTCGGATGGTGGACACCATAAAGCGGTCGAAATTGAAGATGATGGCACCCCAGAGCAGGGCAAACCCTATGGCCCAGGGCAAACTGTTAAAAATGGTGTAGAACGCATATCCCGACGAGAGGGCGGCCAGGGCAAATGTGGCCAGCAAGATCCCTCCAAGGGTATAATACTTTGAGTGTTCGGTGGGGTAAGCTTCCAGGGTGGCTTGATGAACCCCGGCACACCACCACAAGAATCGGGAGGAGTTTCCGTTACTACCTGTAAATGATTCGTAGCCGGCAATTGGATTGCGCTGGCCATCCGTTGGCTTCGCCATAACTAAAATGGTTAAGAATCAATAAATAGGTAGAAGTGGAACAGAACAAAGAACGGGTTTTTCCAACGAAAATTTCTTAATAGAATGATAAGGTCCGTAAATTGCCCGAATTGGTATATTCGGTCTTATACTGTAAACTTGCAAGGACTGGATCTACTTTTTAAAACGATTTATTTGATACATGGCTAAGAATTTATTGATAGTGGAGTCGCCGGCGAAAGCCAAAACGATCGAGAAAATCCTGGGTAAGGATTTCGAAGTGAAGAGCTGCTACGGCCATATTCGCGACCTTGAAAAAGGCGAAATGGGCATCGATATAAATAATCAATATAAACCCCGCTATATCGTACCCGACGAAAAGGAACGGGTGGTGAAGGAACTGAAGCAGCTGGCGAAAAAAAGCGACGAAGTTTGGCTGGCAACGGATGAGGACCGTGAGGGGGAAGCCATCAGCTGGCATTTGTGCGAAGTATTGGGATTGGATCCGGCCAATACAAAACGCATTGTTTTTCATGAGATTACAAAACCTGCCATACAGAAAGCCGTTCAGCAGCCCAGAACGGTGGATATGAACCTGGTAAATGCCCAGCAGGCCCGGCGCGTGCTCGATCGCATCGTGGGTTTTGAACTCAGTCCGGTACTCTGGCGCAAAATGAGTATGGGTACTTCCCTGAGTGCCGGCCGGGTGCAGTCGGTAGCTGTTCGCCTGATCGCGGAACGGGAAAGGGAGATCAATGCCTTTAAATCGCAAAGTCATTTTCGGATTGATGCCTTCTTCACGGCCAAAGACCTTTCGGGGAAACAGGTGGTTTTCAAAGCAGAGGGACAGAAGTTTGAGGATGAAGCCGGTGCGGAGAAATTCCTGGAATCCTGCCTGGGGGCTACCTATACGGTAACCGATATCCAGGTTAAACCCGGTAAAAAATCGCCTGCCGCGCCTTTTACCACTTCCACCCTGCAACAGGAAGCCAGCCGCAAGCTGGGCTACTCTGTTAGCAAAACCATGCTCCTGGCGCAGAAGCTCTACGAAAGCGGTAAGATCACCTACATGCGTACCGACAGCGTGAACCTGAGTGAAACCGCCATGGACGGGATCCGCCAGCAAATCGTGGGACAATACGGACAACGTTATTTCCAACCCCGGAAATTCAAGAATAAAAACGAATCGGCACAGGAAGCGCACGAAGCCATCCGTCCGACCTATATGGAGAACAGCACCGTAGATGATGCAGAAACCAGGCGACTCTACGAACTGATCTGGAAGCGCACCATGGCTTCCCAGATGGCTGATGCGGAACTGGAAAAAACAATTGCCAAAATTTCCATCTCCACCAATAAGGAAGAACTGACTGCCAGTGGTGAAGTACTGAAGTTTGAAGGCTTTCTGAAAGTGTATCGTGAGGATCGGGATGATGAAGATCTGAACGAGGAAGAAGGCAGCGAAAGCATGTTGCCCCCGCTGGAAGTAAAACAGGAACTTCCCCTGAAAGAAATGACTGCCACCGAACGATTCAATCGTCCGGCACCAAGATATACGGAAGCTTCGCTGGTTAAGAAACTGGAAGAACTGGGTATCGGCCGCCCCTCTACCTATGCTCCCACCATCACCACCATCCTAAAACGCGGATATGTGGAGAAAAGAGACAAGGAAGGGGTGCGTCGCGAGTTTCGCATACTCACGCTCTCCGGCAATCAGGTGAAGAAATCGGCATCATCCGAAACTACCGGTGCAGAGAAGTCGAAGTTATTCCCGACCGATCTTGGTCTGGTGGTGACTGATTTCCTGAATCAGTATTTCAACGACGTAATGGATTATGGTTTTACGGCCAAAATCGAGGAAGAGTTTGACGAAGTGGCGAGGGGGAAAAGACAGTGGCATAAAATGATTGATGAGTTTTACAATCCCTTTAAAAAGGATGTGGAGAAAACCATCGAAACAGCCGAGCGCATCAAGGGTGAGCGTGAGCTCGGCGTGGATCCCGAAACCGGTCGCAAGGTGGTGGCGCGGATGGGGCGTTATGGTCCCATGGTGCAAATCGGAGAAGCGTCTGAGGAAGAGAAGCCGCGGTTTGCGCGACTCAAATCCGGACAAAGTATTGAGACCATCACCTATGAAGAAGCGATGGATCTTTTCAAACTGCCGCTCACCATTGGAGAATACGAGGGACAGGAAGTTTCGGTTAACCTTGGCCGTTTTGGTCCCTATGTAAAATGGGGCGAGGAATTTGTTTCGATTCCGCGTGGTGAGGAGCCGCTTAGTGTGGACCTGGAAAGGGCCATCGAACTGATCAACGAAAAAAAGCTGGCCGATGCGCCCATTGCCACGTACGATGGCCTGCCGGTAACCAAGGGTAAGGGTCGTTTTGGTCCCTTTATCAAATGGAACGATCTCTTCATCAACGTGCCGCGTGCTTACAATTTTGATGCGCTCAGCAACAGCGATGTGGAGGAACTGATCAGGAAGAAACTGGAGAAGGAAGCCAACCGTTATATCCGCCAATGGCCTGAGGAAAAAATCTCCCTGGAGAACGGTCGCTGGGGGCCTTTTATCCGCTTTAATAAGAAAATGCTGAAGCTGGGCAGGAAGGCCGACGGAACCAAATATACTGAGGAGGAACTGGCCGAAATTTCAGTGGACGAGGTTAAAAAAATGATTGAGGCCGAGTTGCCGGGCGCTTTCGACAAAACCAACAAGAAAGCTGCCACCAAAAAGGCCGCGTCGGCTACCAAAACAGCTACAAAATCGGCTTCAAAAACCGCTGCGAAAAAGGCTCCGGCAAAGAAGGCAGCTACCAAATCTGCCACTAAAAAGAAATAGTCGGGCTGATCTTATACATTGAATTACTGGTGCTTATCCACAGTAGTGGATAAGTATCGGTGGTTTAATCATGGTTTACCACGAAATTTATTGGGAGATTTATAACAATAATTGGGCTTGTTTGAACGTCCTAAAACTGTTATTTATCCAGTCAACCCCGTGTAAATGGAAGAAACCCGTGAAATATCAGCCCTTTTTCATCTGATTGATGACCCCGATATGGAGGTTTTCTCAACGGTGAGCGATCGCATCATTTCACTGGGTACCAATATTATCCCCAATCTCGAACATCTCTGGGAAAACACGCCCGACGAGTCGGTGCAGGAACGAATTGAACTCCTGATACACCGTTTGCATTACTGCGAACTGACCAAGGATTTTCAACGCTGGAAAGATCAGCCCAATCCCGATTTGCTGGGTGGTGCGCTGCTGGTTTCGAAGTTTCAGTATCCCGATCTCAATGTGAGCAGTGCACTGCAGGATATTGAAAAAATGCGCCGGAATATCTGGCTGGAGCTGAACAACTATCTCACGCCGCTGGAACAAACCAATGTACTGACCACCATCCTCTACAACTATTATCACTTGAAGGGATCGGAAATCAACTATACCGAACCGAATGATTTTCTGTTGAACCGGGTGCTGGACAGTAAAAAGGGAAATGCCATCAGCAATGGCATCCTTTACCTGGTGCTTTGCGATTTGCTGGATATTCCCATTCGCGCGGTGCCCATCCCCCGTCAGTTTATATTAGCATATTACGATCTGGATCCAGGCGACGACTGGTCGGATCTCCCTCCCAATCCATCACAGCATATCCAGTTTTATATCGATCCCATGAGCGGACAGGTGTTCACACAGAAAGACGTGGATATCTATCTCAAACGCATCTGCGCGCCCACGACAGTTTCCTATTTTGAGCCCATGGGAAATATACAGGTGATTCAACACCTGATTGAAGAATTTGCCAAATGTTTCGAAACAGAGAAAGACCAGTATAAATACGATGAGCTCATGGAGCTTTCGCAACTGCTGGTTTCCTGAGCCGTTCAAGGCTGAAACTTCGCAAGGGAAGATCTCCACG
>DATCJQ010000536.1:0-1577 GCA_036562745.1 Flavihumibacter sp. | reverse complement strand
CCTCAGCATCGATCCCAAAGTGGTGGAAAGTGAACGGGGAGTGGTGATTTCAGAGCGCAGCACCGGGCTGGAAAACTCTCCCATCCGCGTATTGTTCGAAGGCATAACCGGACAGGCTTTTGCCGAACACCCCTACCACTGGCCGGTGATCGGCTACCTGGATGACATGAAAAACTGGAAACAGGCCGATCTGGAACGCTATTTCAAAACCTATTATGCGCCCAACAACTGCGTGGTGGTGATTTCCGGAGCAGTAAAGCTGGCTGATGTGAAGGCCCTGGCTGAGAAATACCTGGAACCGATTCCGGCCCAGCCCGCTCCACCGGAAGTGCCCACCAAGGAACCCGAACAACGGGGCGAACGCCGCATCGTGATGGAGAAAAAAGTGGCCAACCCCTATCTCGGAATCGGATGGCATACCCCGGAAGCAAAACATGACGATTACTATGCGTTGTCTATTCTGAGTGATCTGCTCACACAGGGACAGTCATCCCGTCTTTATACACGCCTGGTGGATCAGAAACAACTGGTGACCTCAGTTTTCGCCAACTACAATGAAAGCTTCGATCCCACTCTCTTCACCATTGCGGCCACCCTGTCGAGAGGAGCCACCACCGATGCCGTGGAGAAGGAGATTTATGAAGAACTGGAATCCATCAAGAAAAATGGTGTTACCCCGGAGGAACTGGAAAAAGTGAAGAACCGTAAGCTGATCAGTTTCTATCGCCAGATCGAAACCATCAACGGTAAATCCAATAATCTGGGTACCTACGAATTATTCTTCGGCGATTACAAAAAACTGTTCGACGCCCCGGAAATGTATAACAAAGTGACGATCGAGGACATCAAACGCGTGGCGACTACCTATTTCACCAAACCCAACCGCACCGTTGGTATTCTTAAAGCCAATGTTGAAGAGTAATCAAAGTGTTGAAGAATAACCCATCAAAGTAAAGACATGAAAAAATTATATATACAGTTGATGATTGGCCTCCTGCTCTTTTGCTATGGTTTGCAGGCCCAATCCTTTAAACTTCCGCCCTATCAGAAGTTTCAGTTGAAAAACGGACTCACCGTTTACCTGATGGAGCAGCATGAAGTGCCCATGATTTCGGTATCCGTGATTCTGCCCGCCGGCGCCATTCATGATGGATCAAAATCCGGATTGGCATCCCTCACCGCCGCAGCCCTGCAACACGGCACGCAAAGCTATACCAAACAGGAGCTGGACAAGGCCGTGGACTTTATCGGAGCCGATATCAACAGCTATGCGAATAAGGAATATGCCGGCGTAAGCGCCAACTTCGCCAGCAAAGACAGCAAGAAAATGCTGGAAATTCTGAAAGAAGTGCTGACCCTGCCCCGCTTCGATACCACCGAATTCAGCAAGGAAAAATCCCGCACGCTTGTGCGCCTGGAACAACGCAAGGAAAGTCCGCGTACAGTGATCGGATCCTATTTCGATCAGTTCCTTTACGGCGAGCATGTTTATGGAAATAATGTTACGGGTACCACCAATAGTGTGCAGCCCCTGACTCCGGCCGATGTGCGCAGTTTTTATCAGCAGCACTATATAC
>DATCJQ010000130.1:0-2482 GCA_036562745.1 Flavihumibacter sp. | reverse complement strand
CGACAGGGGAATGCCGCGACTCAGATGCGGCAGTTAAATTATTGCGGATTGGTGCATTCCGGATTTTGTTGTTTCCTGGTTCCCAGGGTAAGAAGGATGATTGTAAGGAGAATACAAAGGGTGCCGATCCAGTCCACCCCGGTGAAATTCACGTTCAACCAGAGTACCGCCACGGCAGCGGCGGCCAGGGGTTCGGTACAGCAGAGCATGCTGGCCGTACTGGCGCCGATAATGGAAATCGAATAGAGATAAATATAAAAAGCGATCAGGCTGCCGAAGATGATGATATAACTGAATGCCAGCCAGGTGCCGCTGTCCCATACTCCCTGTACGCTGAAAGGATCGGCGAAAAAGGAGAAAACGATTCCTCCCAGTAACATGCCCCATCCGGTTACGGTGGCAGGAGAATAGCGGCGCAGAAGCTGCACCGGCAGGATGCTATAGGCTGCCAGGGTAAGGGCAGACAACAATCCCCATACCAGGGCTGATTCGGAAATCACCAGTTGCTGGAAACTTCCGTGTGTCACCAGCAAAAATGTGCCAACCAGTGCCAGCACCAGCGAAGCATATTCCAGAATCACCGGCCATTTGCGGTGCTTAAATGCGTAGAAAGCCACCACGAAAAGCGGACCGATATACTGCAGAACGGTAGCGGTGGCGGCATTGGACAGGTCGATGCTTTTGAAGTAGGTATATTGAACCGCGGCCATCCCGAATACGGCAAAAATCAATAATTGAACAATGTCCTTCGGTTTTTTCCAGATAGCGAATACATCGCTGTTTTTACGGAAACCGGAGTAAACGGTCAGAATCAATCCGGCGATCAGGAGTCGCCAGGACACCAGCCAGATCGGTGTCTGTCCCTTCTGCTCGAAGAGAAACTGCGCACAGGTGCCAGAGATACCCCAGAAAATGGCGGCCAGGAGGGCCATAATAATGGCGGGAAATTTATTGCCGGTTGACATAAGGACCGCAAAGTTAGTAGATTAAACCTGCCTAAATCAAGGGCTGGCCCTTCCGGTTCCCTATGAATCGGATTCCTGTAGTTCCTTCATGATCTCGGCCGTCAGTTCATAGGAACGCAGCCGGTCGGCCGGATTAAACAGGTTGGTGGAGATAATCAGTTCCGAAACCCGGGTGGTTTCAATAAAATTGCGAAGCTGCGCTTTCACCGTTTCCTTATTGCCGATAAAACTGTATCGGAGGAAGGACTGCATGGTGGGATGCGCGCGCAGGGCACGGAAATCCTCCGTCATCTCCTCGGGCGGCTGGAGGTACTGAATCTGTCCGGTTATAACGCCCAGGACAATCCGAAGATAGGAGGTCGACAATCGCTCTGCCTCTTCCATGGTATCGGCAACGATCACGTTAACGCCGGCCATTGCATAGGGCTGCTCCAGTTGCGCCGAGGGTTGGAACTCGCGGAAATAGATCGCCAGAGCTTCCATCAGTT
Organism: Flavihumibacter sp.; assembly: GCA_036562745.1. Taxonomy (GTDB): domain Bacteria; phylum Bacteroidota; class Bacteroidia; order Chitinophagales; family Chitinophagaceae; genus Flavihumibacter. The sequence continues at coordinate 1,029 of DATCJQ010000130.1, read as the reverse complement.
GCGCTCCGGCGAAATGACTGGCAAAAGCATAGGGCAATCCCATTGCTGCGGAAAGATGAGCGCTGTCGGTGCTGGATCCCAGTATATAAATCGGAACCGGCATGCCTTCGGCGATGGCTACCCGAACTTTCGACGATGCATTCTCTTGGGAGAAATACTGCTGGATTTGACGAATTTCATCCGGAAACCTGAAAACGCTCTGCATTCTGTCGGGACGAATCGCCTGCGCCGTGAGCTGATCGGTTCCGGGTGCGCGACCCAGTCCCAGATCGATGCGGTTGGGAAACAAATGAGCCAGGGTTCCGAATTGTTCGGCTACAATAAGCGGCGAATGGTTGGGCAGCATAATACCTCCGGATCCAACCCGGATTTTGCTGGTGCCTCCCGCGATATGTGCCATCAGCACCACGGTCGCCGAGCTGGCCACGCTGATCATATTGTGATGTTCAGCCAGCCAGAAACGGGTATATCCCCATTTTTCTGCATGCTGAGCTAATGTTAAACTATTGCGATATGCGTCTGCGGCTGTAGATCCCTCTGCCACAACGGCCAGTTCGAGAATGGAGTAAGCTGTATTTTTCATTTGTACTGCGAACGATGCCGGTTAATGAAATCCATACGGACAGTGCCGGCATTGATTATTGCAACAATAACCCCTGAGCATGAGATATTGTTCGGTAAACACCCAGCGGGTGCCCTCCACGTAATAGTGAAAACCTTCAATCAGCGGGTCCTTGCCTCGTTTGGGAAATTGCTTGTCGGCCAGCAGTTCAAACCTCTGGTTGAGATCCTTGAGGCAGTTAACGCAGAGGCAATTTGTGAAATTCGACGCGGCCAGAAAGCGCCGCGTGGCATCAGAAACTTCCACGCCTGTGCATTCACATTTGGTGATATCATCGGCACGGCAGCTGAAGGCGTTCCTACAACGGGAACAAATTTTCTGATCAGCAGCTTGATTCTGTTCGGCAGGTTGCATGAAAAGGGTTCCGATTTAAACTGCAATGTTACGACGGATCACCGTTTGTTCAG
>DATCJQ010000122.1:0-4722 GCA_036562745.1 Flavihumibacter sp. | reverse complement strand
AAATAGCTTTTACGTACGATAGGAAACAGGTGATCCAGGCTTTGCGTTATCATTTTATGACCCGGAAGGAGATCCGGCTGCTGGTTATCGTGGTGAATCTGTTCACCATCGCTGCCGCTGTGCTGCTTTATTTTAAAAAGATCAATCCCCTTTCCTTCGTATTTTTTTCGACCCTCTGGATGATGCTCATGCTGGTGCTCTGGCGCATTCTGCCGAATAGCATCTACAAAAAATCCCAGACCTTCCAGGACGATTTTATGATGGAATTCGATGAATCGGAAGTGACCCTTTTTACCGACCGTGGCCGCCAGATCTGGCCCTGGAGCCGCTTCAGCAAGTTTGTGGAAACCCCTTATTTCTTTCATCTTTATTTTGATAACCGCTCCTTTTTCCTGGTACCCAAGGATGCGTTTACCTCCATTCCACAGCAGCAGGAGGTTCGCGATTTAATCAAACGCAAGCTCGCCAATACGAAAGATTAACATACTAAACGGAAATGATGGCATATCTTACCAAAATCCCATTTTAAGGGAATGCTCTGATTTATGCCTAAAGTTAGTTTCAACAACAAAAAAAATTCTTTCGCTCAATCGCTGAAAACAAAAGTAGACGCCTATTTCAACACCAATGGTCTGAAGAAAACGGGAAACCGGGAGCTCTATCTGAAAACAGCTGTATTGATACCCGGTGCCCTCGTCGTATATGTATTGCTGTTAGCACCCCTGCTGCCCCTGCTTGTTAAAATTGTACTGGCAGCCCTGCTGGGATTCCTGCTCGCCAGTATCGGCTTCAATGTGATGCACGATGCCTGCCACGGTAGTTATTCCCAACGGAAATGGGTAAACGAAGTACTCGGACTCAGTCTCAATGCCCTGGGTGGCAATGCCTTTATCTGGAAGTTCAAACACAATATTCTTCATCATACCTATACCAATGTGGATGGAATGGATGATGACATTGCCAAGAGTCCGCTGATGCGTCAGTGTCGTTCTCAGAAATGGGTGCCCGCACATCGCTTTCAGCATATTTATGTGGTGCTGGTCTATGCCATCTCTTCCTTTGCCTGGGTGTTTATTATGGATTTCAACAAGTATCTCAAACAGCGGGTATATACCACGCCACTGCAGAAGATGAGTTGGCAGGAACACCTGATATTCTGGTTAAGCAAACTGCTGTATGTGCTGTTCTATATTGCCATTCCCGTGTATTTCGTGGGCTGGGGCCCCTGGGCTATCGGCTTTACCGTGATGCATCTGGTAATGGGATTGACCCTCGCCCTGGTTTTCCAGTTGGCACACGTGGTGGAACATACCGAGTTTGAAGCCACCAGCGGCGAGATCACGCAAATCGAAAATGCCTGGGCCGAACACCAGGTTCGTACCACGGCCAATTTTGCGCCGGGTAATCGTATCATCAACTGGCTGGTAGGTGGATTGAATTACCAGGTGGAACACCATCTCTTCCCGCGCGTGAGCCATGTGCACTATCCCGCACTCAGCAAGATTGTACGTGAAACCTGCAGCGAATACGGATTGCCCTATCACAGTTATCCAACCATGACGGCTTCCATGATTTCGCATTTCAGAATGATGAAAGCGCTGGGTGAACGACCCTGATTACCTGGGTTTGTATTTCGCGATATCCAGAATCTCGCGGGCGCTGGTTTGCATGAGTTTGCGCGGGTGGATACCCCCTTCCTGGCGACTCACGTATTTCTCCACAATTCGCATTCCGACCCATTGGCCGATATTTCCCGGGGCTGCGGGGGGTAATCCCTGTGTTCCGGGCGCTTCGCCCACATAGAGCTTGCTGATGCTCGGATCGGTGGTATAAAGCTGTTCGCTCTGCAGGAAATAATTCCAGATCAGTCCCTCGTTGTCCTTGCAAAACGCAAGCTGATTTTTCGTATAACCGGTGATCAGGCTGTCGGGCGTATCGGGTAAAATCTGTTTGGCCAGCCACCAGTATTTTCCTTCCTCCACCATGCGCTCGAGCAGGGGAAGGGAGGCCGCCTGATTGGGGAAGATATCATCGATAATAGCCTTCACCACATTCACCGGGATATATGCTTTTTCAAAACGACGCGAAATATAGGCGGGGAATAATTCCTGTCCCTGTAGCGATGTATAAAAAGGGAAATCCTTCCCCCCATACAATTGTAACCCGATGGCCACCGCACTGTCGGTGAGTGCCACCCCCGGTGCATCAAAAGGTCCGAGATAGGCGATGGGCCTGGGCAGCGGATAATCGGGAAAATAATAGCGGATATAACGATAGGCGGTGTTGAGTTCCTTCTCCTCCCGCGACAAATCTTTAAAATCGTTTTTCAGCGATTCATACACCGAATAATAGGTGGTAAAGAACTGGCGGTTGGCGGTGTTCAGCAATTCATTATTCTCCTGCACCGGACCCGCGCCGAGGATATGCATCGTGAAATCGTTGGTGAACTGTGGAAATTTTTGCACCAGGGTTTTCATCCCTTCGGAAAGATTGTTGGAATCCAGTGCAAAATAAGCCTGATCAAACCGTTCGAATCGGGTATCCACTTTGATGGAACTGATATCGGGACGGTTTTTATCCGCCTGGTTACAGGCAGCAAGCGTCAGGATGGCACCAAGGATAATAGGACTGCATTTCATGGGCGAAAAACGTTTGCAGAGGGGTTTTGTTGTATAACGTACATTCGTACTTCGAAAGACCGGACAAAAATATTGATTCCCATGAAAATAGCACTGGCACAACAGAACTATCACATCGGTAATTTCAGCGCCAATACGGATAAGATTATCGCAGCGATGCATGCGGCCCGTAACCTGGGCGCCGACCTGGTGGTGTTCTCCGAATTATCGGTTTGCGGATATCCTCCGCGCGATTTCCTCGAGTTTGAAGATTTTATCAACCAGTGCTATAAAGCCATTGATACCATCGCTGCCGAGGCGCGCGAAATCGGGGTGATTGTTGGCGGTCCGGCCCGTAATCCCGTTAAGGAAGGAAAAGATCTTTTTAACGCTGCCTGGCTGCTCTACGACGGAAAAGTGCAGGGCGTGGCGCATAAAACCTGCCTGCCTACCTACGATGTGTTTGACGAATACCGCTATTTCGAACCGGCCTACGAATGGAATGTACTCGAGTTTAAGGGACATCGCATAGCCCTTACCGTTTGTGAGGATCTCTGGGCATTGAGCGAGAATCCGCTGTATCGCATTTGTCCCATGGATCAGCTGATTCAGCAATCACCGGATCTGATGATTAATATTTCGGCTTCGCCCTTCGATTATGATCATGATGAGGATCGCAAGGAAGTGGTGCGGGCCAATGTGCTCAAGTACAAACTGCCGATGTATTACGTGAACTGTGTGGGTTCGCAAACGGAAATCGTGTTCGATGGCGGCAGCCTGGTGTACAATGCCGACGGCGAGCTGGTGAAGGAAGGAAAATATTTTGAAGAGGATCTGATAATGGTGGATCTGAATGAACTGGGCGCCGGTGCCCAGGGTGCTTCGGTGGCGCAGCGTTCGCTCGATAAGGAGATGCGCGTGTCGAAGATCGATGATCCCCATAAAATCATTGAATACCTCATGTCGGATAACAATATCCGCCAGATTCATCAGGCACTGGTTCTGGGTATCCGCGATTATTTTAACAAGATGGGCTTTTCCAAAGCGATTCTGGGAAGCAGTGGCGGTATCGACAGTGCTGTTACCCTGGCCCTGGCCTGCGAGGCATTGGGGGCGGAAAATGTGCGCGCAATTTTAATGCCTTCGCAGTTTTCGACAGACCATTCGGTGAACGATGCCGTGGAGCTGAGCCGGAACCTGGGCAACCCTTACGATATCCTCCCGATCAAGCCGGTTTTTGATGCGTTTATGGAAAGCCTGGCACCGGTATTTGGCGACTTACCCTTTAGTGTAGCCGAAGAAAATATCCAGAGCCGTACGAGGGGCAACCTGGTGATGGCCATCTCCAACAAATTCGGTTATATATTGCTGAACACTTCCAATAAAAGCGAGCTGGCTACGGGTTACGGAACGCTTTACGGCGATATGGCCGGAGGTCTCAGCGTGCTGGGGGATGTGTACAAAATGCAGGTCTTTGCGCTGGCGCGATATATCAACCGGGAGAAGGAAATCATTCCCGTAAATATAATCACCAAACCACCCTCTGCGGAACTGCGCCCGGGTCAGAAGGACAGCGACAGTCTGCCGGAATACGAGGTGCTGGACAAAGTGCTGTATCAGTATATCGAAAGGCGGTATGGTCCGGATGAAATTATCCAGTTGGGCATTGATGAAGCCCTGGTACGCCGGGTATTGAAACTGGTGAATACGAACGAATACAAGCGAAATCAGTTCTGCCCGATTATCAGGGTAAGTTCCAAGGCTTTTGGCGTGGGAAGACGGATGCCGATCGTTGGAAAATACCTGAGTTAAATATAGCCCCTGTATGGACATACAGGGGCTTGTTTATGAAATCAGCAGATAAAAAAACGTAGAATTAGTTGATTAGTGGATAAGTTTGACGATTATTCGCATAGTCACGGGACCGGCGGGATAATCCAGATAGACTTCCATTGTATTGTCATTCAGCTGGAGAATGGTTGCCTCGCCGGAAAGTAAGCTGCCGGGGATGGCTATTTGCAGAATCTTATCTTCATTTTTCAGGCTCCAGGTAAAATTCTGGGTGTCGGGATCATCGGGTTCGCATTTGGTTCCGGCGTAATTG
>DATCJQ010000115.1:0-2821 GCA_036562745.1 Flavihumibacter sp. | reverse complement strand
GTTATTATAAGCTCGTTCCAGATTATTCAAAATGGATTTCTTCGCGCGATCCAGTTCTCCGGCGGTGAAACCAAAACGTTCTGCGCGTTCGAGTTCGGCTGTTAACGCTTCCAATCCCTTTTTGATATCACCGGTTCCGACATAGGCTACCGCACGGAAATTTTCGTTACCACGCACAAATTCGCCAAATCCGGTTCCGGCGGCAACAAAAGGCGGATTGCCCGACTGTGCCAGTTCCTGCAAACGTTGGTTTAGCATAGAAGAAAACAGTTGACGGGTCAGATATTTCCGATATCCCGCCACCGTAGGATCGGGTACCACCGGGCGCATGGGATAATTCAGGTTGATGGAATAGCCCGTGGCCTCTTTATCGGTTACAATCATCGCTTCACTCTGTGCGTAAGCGGGGATTTTCACCATTTCACGCGGACGTTCCTTCGCCGGGTTCTTTAATGCCGAAAAATGTTTTTTTATCAATGCCAGGGCCCTGTCGGGATCCACATCCCCCACTACCAGTACGGCCATCAGATTGGGACGATACCAGTCGCGATAAAACTGCCGGATCAGATCGGGTTTAAAAGTTTTAATGATTTCTTCGGAACCAATCGGCAGACGGGCTGCATATTTTGAGTTGGCAAACAGCTTGGGCAGAATCTTGCGTTCCATCCGATCATCGGCGCCCTTTCCGAGTCGGCTTTCCTCCAGAATAATGGCGCGCTCGGCCTCGATATCTTCATCCAGAAAGGTTACATTATGCGCCCAGTCTTCCAGCACCTGAAATCCTTTCTCCAGGTTTCCCGGCTTGTCTGCAGGAATAGGAAGCATATACACTGTTTCATCAAATGAGGTGTACGCATTCAGGTCGTTACCAAAACCGACACCAATATCCTGCAAAAAGGAAATGATTTCGTTCTTCTTGAAATTCTTTGTTCCGTTAAACGCCATATGCTCGGCCATATGGGCCAGTCCCTGCTGGGCCTCATCTTCCTGAATGGATCCCGCCTTCAATGCCAGTCGCAGTTCGACCTTATTGGCTGGTTTTTTATTCTGTTTGATATAGTAGGTGAGTCCGTTTTCCAGTTTTCCGATCCGTATGGTGGGATCCGGTTCCAGTACGGCCGTGAGTGGGGTCTGCGCCACGAGTTGCGCCATCGCACCCGCCGTCAGTACCACCAACAGGAACCATGATTTAATCCGATCAATCTTAAGGATTCGCATATGCTTTTTGTTTGAATACGAACGAATCTACATTCTTCGAAAAAAAAATCCAGAACTTTTCGATAGTTCGGGATTTTTTACCTGATAACCTCGAGGAATCAGGGACAAATGGTATCAATAACTTTACCAACAGTACCGTTCGGCATCTGGATTCGCAGCAGAGCGGCAATGGTGGGCGCAACATCCGTCATATACACTTCCTTGGCGGATCTGCCGGGCTTGATGTTCCAACCATACCAAACCAACGGAATATGGGCATCGTAGGGATACCATTGTCCGTGTGTGGTTCCGGTTGCTCCGCCACCAAAATACTGAGGCTGGAGAATGATTTGAACATCACCGCCGCGATCGGGATTGTATCCGTTTTCGATCATGTTTTTGATCTTAACCGGCAGGGTGGTTTCGTTGAGTTCGCTCAGGTCAAAAGCACGCGCCACTTCGGGAAGCTTTTGACAATACTTCACGATTACATCGATAACAGCATCGCGATCCAATCCCACGCTATCGATGAGATGACGATCGGTATGCACCTGGTAATTGTTGAAGTTGAGCACCAGGTTAGCGTGACCGAATTTTTTCTCCAGGATCTCGTTCAGTGCTTTTTTATGCGGACGATCATTGAAAGTACCGCCGGGCAGTTTGTTTTCTTTCAGGAAGCCGGGAACATGTGCAACCCCATGATCGGCTGAGATGAAGAACAACCATTGTCCTTTTCCGATTTCCTTATCGAGGAAATTGAAGAAATCAGCCAGGTCGCGGTCGAGGCGGAGATAAGTATCTTCTGCTTCGATGGAGTTCGGACCGAAAGAGTGACCAATATAGTCGGTAGAAGAAAGACTCACAGTAAGCATATCGGTGAAAGCACCTTTTCCGAGTGCTTCACCTTTAACAGCTGCTTTCGCCATTTCGAGTGTCATCGTGTTCCCCATGGGAGTGGATGAGATTGCACCGTAGTTTTTGCCGATAAATCCTTTCAGATCATACGGAAAATCCAGGGCATTTGCTCCAAAGGGTTTGCTTTCGTAATCTTTAACCCCCTTGGTGCTGTTTACATAGGTTTCGATGGGATAGAGCGTATTCCATCCTTTCTCGTAATATTTATCGATGATTTTGGAATCATTGAAAGCTTTAACCCAGTCGGGCAACTCATTGCGATAGTACGTGGAGGTTATCCATTTTCCGGTACCGCCGTCGTACCAGTAAGCACCGTTACCGGCATGTCCTGCGGGCAGAATGCTACCGCGATCTTTGATAGCCACACCAATCACTTTGGAGCGGAAATTCGTAGCCAGGCGAAGCTCGTCGGCAATCGTATTGGTCAGTAAGTTTTTGGGACTCATTTCCCCGGCTTTGGAATCACTGCCCACCGTTTTTACGGATTTATCCTCCACACAGTAAACATCACGCCGTTCGCGCTGATCATACCATCCGTTTCCGGCGATACCCGTAATCGCGGGCACGCTTCCGGTAAAGAGGGCGCTATGCCCGCATGCCGTGATAGTCGGTGCATAGGGAATGAAACAGTTTTCGTTCGAAAAACCTTGTTTGAGCAGGCGGTTGAATCCGCCATCGGGCAGATAGCGATCCTGATAGCGATAGAGAT
>DATCJQ010000098.1:0-18786 GCA_036562745.1 Flavihumibacter sp. | reverse complement strand
GATTTATTCATTTTAAAAAATGATCGTTAATCAATTAAACTAACGTCTATGAATAACCGCAGACAATTTCTTCGCAATAGTATATTAACCACCGCCGGACTCACGCTGGGTTCCGGTTTATCTGCTGCCGGTCCGGATTTCAGGAAAAGCAAGGCCCGTCACTGGGTGTGGACCCATCCCGACAGCAAGGATACCGATGCGCAGCTGGAAGAGCGATATGCAGCCTATGCCGCCGCCGGGGTGCGTGGGATCTTGTTTGAAGCCGACTCCGAGCGTCATTTCCGTGCTGCGAAAAAAATGAAACTCGAGGCCCATCGCTGGAACTGGACCATGAACAAAGGCGTAAAGGAGCTGATGGAAAAACATCCCGAGTGGTACGCGGTTTCGCGGGAAGGTAAATCCGTAATCGATCATCCCCCTTATGTGGGATATTATCGCTGGCTCTGTCCCTCTAAACCCGAAGTACAGGCCTTTCTCCGCGAGGAAGCGGATCAGATTCTGTCCAAAGATTATATCGACGGATTGCATCTCGACTATATCCGATTCTGCGATGTGATTCTGCCCATCAATCTCTGGAAGAATTATAATCTGGTGCAAACCCAGGAGCTGCCGGCCTATGATTTTTGTTACTGCGAAACCTGCCGTGCAGAATACAAAAAGATTTCGGGTAAGGATCCCCTCGATCTGCCTTATCCGGATGGCATTCTTTCATGGCGATTGTTCCGCTATAATGCGATCAACAACGTGGTGAACCAACTGGCTGAAGTGGCGAAAAAACATCGCAAATGGATCACCGCTGCCGTATTCCCCACACCCGAAGTGGCGCGCCGGATTGTGCGTCAGGACTGGACCAATTGGAACCTGAATGCGGTCTTCCCAATGATCTATCACAAGTTTTACCAGGAAGACGTGAAATGGATTGGCGATGCGGTTACCGAGGGGGTGCATTTTCTTGCCGGGAAATTTCCGCTTTATGCGGGACTCTTTTTGCCCGACTTCGACAATATGGATGAACTGAAACAGGGCATTGAATTGTCCATGCAGAAGGGTGCCGCGGGTGTCTCGCTCTTTGGAAATGTTACACCGGAAGTACTGGCAACTTTGAAAGCTGCCGCTGTGCCGGGGAAATAATGCTGTACTACAATCCGGTATTCGTTGCTGTACCCAGCAGATCCTTTGTAAAGAATTCACTGTCCACCGCCATACGTGGAAAATAATGGGGAAGTTCCTCCGCAGCTACGGCCTGAAATCCGTTTTTCTGATAAAAGCGGATGGCACCCTGTAGCTGCGGAACGGTTCCCAGATACAGCTGCCTGATTTTATGATCCAGGCACCAGTTGACGGTGGTGTCCAAAAGAGCCTGTCCAACGCCCTTTTCGCGTCCGCGGAAATCCTTGCGCACAAACATCTTGCGGATGGCTCCGGCCTGGAAGCCGATATCAATCAGCCCGATGGTTCCGATCAGTTCTCCTTCGTGCAGGGCGATCCAGAAATTGCCGTTGTTCGCCTGATAAAAGGAGGGAATGGTTAACAGATCCGGCTGGTCGTCGATCGTTACCGATACACCGAATTCCTGCTGCTGTATGGGGAGGATGAGCTTTACCACAGCATCGCGGTAATCATCTGTATACGATTGGATGGTGAAATTTTTCATCATTATAAGCTTCAGATTTAGGTGAACACAATGGTTTTGTTGCCGCTGACAAAAATGCGATCCTCCAGCACCAGTTTGAGCGCATCGGCCAGCACGGCTTTCTCGATTTCATGTCCCGCTTCCACCATATCCGTTACCCCATCATCATGTTTCACCGGTATGATTTGTTGCGTAATAATCGGTCCCTCGTCGAGATCATTATTCACAATATGTGCCGTGGCTCCGATCAGTTTTACTCCCCGTTCAAATGCCTGTTTATAAGGATTGGCTCCCACGAATGCAGGCAGGAAAGAATGATGAATATTGATGATCCGCTCCTGATACTGCTCCACAAAAGATGGAGAAAGAATCCGCATAAATTTGGCCAGCACCAGGTAATCGGGATCATAAGCTTTTATTGCCTGCAGTAAACGGGCTTCGAACTCTTCGCGACTGATGCCCTGGTGACTCACTTCATGAAAGGGGATGCCGAATTTTTCGGTGAAGGGTGCCAGCGTACTGTAATTCCCCACCACGGCCAGGATGTCGGCATGCAATTCCCCGAAGAAATGGCGCACCAGTAAATCACCCAGGCAATGATATTCTTTCGTTACCAGGATCACCAGTTTCTTTTTGCGCGGCGGAATGATTTCCACCCTGGCCCCCGGCGGCAATAAGGCCGTCAATTCCTCCTCAATAGTGTGAGGTAACAGATTGCCCGTTGTTTCCAGACGGGCGAAAAATTGTGCCGTTGCTGTGTCCACAAACTCTTTCATGGCCATTATATTATGTCCGTGCTGAAACAGGCAATTGGTGATTCCTGCTATTAATCCTTTCCGGTCGCTGCATTGGATCCGGATCACATGATTTTTCTCCATTGGTTTGGCTTGGTAAACAAATTTACCCGCTTTGTGTTCAGCATCCGTTCCCTTCCGTTCAAATTCGGTTACTTTTGTGCGAACGGCTGCACAAAACAGATTTATATGGTCAGAATTGGTGAATTCAATACACTCCCGGTTCTTCGTACGGTTGATTTTGGTGTTTTTCTCGATGATGGTAAAGAGGGTATTCTTCTTCCGAAACGATTTGTTCCCCCTGGGGTTAAACCTGGTGATGAACTGGAAGTGTTCCTCTACCACGATTCGGAAGATCGCCTCATAGCCACCACGCAAAGGCCGCTTGGCGTGGTGGGTGATATAGTGGCCCTCAAAGCAGTGAGCACCACTCCGCATGGTGCTTTTCTCGACTGGGGATTGATGAAAGATCTTTTTGTGCCCAAATCAAAGCAGCTCGGCAAGATGCGGGTGGGGGGTATCTATATCGTTCGCATCTATATAGATGAGCAAACCGGACGTGTAACCGCCACCGAAAAAATTGAGCCTTTCCTCGACAATGAAAACCTCACGGTATCGGAACGCGACCCGGTTCAGCTGCTGGTTTATCGGCGTACCGATATCGGTTATCTCTGTATCATTAATGGCAAACATACGGGTGTGCTGCATTTCAGCGATATCTTCCAGAATATTCAGGTGGGCGATCGGCTTAGCGGTTATATCAAAAAGATTCGCGAGGAGAACAAAATCGATCTGGCCCTTGGTGAGCGCGGCTACCAGCGTATCGGGGGAGAGGCCGGCCGGATCCTGGAGCAACTCGACGCGCATGGCGGATTTCTGCCCTACCACGATAAATCCGATCCCGAAGATATTTACAACAATCTCGGTATGAGTAAGAAAGCTTTCAAAATGGCGATCGGCAATCTCTTCAAACAAAAACTGATCCGCATCAAGGACAACGGGATTGAGAAGATCTGATTACCCGTCGGGCACCCGACGGGTACCCGACGGGTAAAATTATGCCGCGTAGATCCGATCGATCTGCTCGCGGTATTTTTCTTCCACGACCTTACGTTTGAGACTGAGTTTGGGTGTCAGCTCGCCGGTTTCGATAGACCATTCATTGGGCAGCAGTTCGAATTTCTTGATCTGCTCCACATGGTTGAAGTATTTATTGAAGCTTTCCACCAGGTCGAGGTAAAGATTCACCACCTTGGGATGGCGGATCATCTCCTCGTTGGTGGTATAGGGAATATTCTGTTGTGCACACCAATCGCGCAGGTTGGGGAAAGAAGGCACGATCAGCGCACCTACAAATTTGCGCTGTGAGCCGGTAACCATGATCTGCTCCACATACAGTGATTCCTTGAGTTTGTTTTCGATCGCCAGGGGAGCCACATATTTACCACCGCTGGTCTTGAACATCTCTTTTTTGCGGTCGGTGATCTTCAGGAATTTGCCGTCTTCAAACAGGCCGATATCACCGGTGCAGAACCATCCGTCGGGAGTCATAACTGTTTCGGTTAAATCCGGACGTTTATAATAACCCATCATCACATGGGGGCCGCGTGTCAGGATCTCGCCGTCTTCAGCGATCTTCACTTCCACACCTTTGATCAGGGTGCCCACGGTGCCGAATTTACGGCCGTGTTTGCCGTAACGGTTCACAGCAATAACGGGTGATGTTTCGGTGAGTCCGTATCCCTCCATAATGGGAATCTGTGCCGCAGTGAATATGCGGATCAGCTTTACCTGGCAGGCTGCCCCTCCGCTAACGATGGCCTTGATATTGCCGCCCAGTGCTTCGCGCCATTTGCTGAAAACGAGTTTGTTGGCGAGAGCCAGCTGCGTATTGTACCAGAAGCCCTGGTCCTTATGCAGTTCAAATTTATCTGCCAGGTCATGTGCCCAGAAAAAGAGTTTGCGTTTGATGCCGCTCAGCTCCATCCCCTTAATCATGATCTTCTCATATACTTTCTCCAGCAGTCGCGGTACGGTGGTGAAGAGGGTGGGACGCACTTCCTTCAGGTTATCGCCAATGGAGTCCATGCTTTCGGCATAATAAATCGTGGTGCCCGAAAACAGGTAGATATATGTCACCATCCGCTCGAAAATATGGTTCAGCGGCAGGAAGCTTAAGGCTTTCTGTCCCTCCACCCCAATCTCCAGGAAAGCGGATTCGATGCTGCTCAACACATTGCTGAGAACGTTTTCGTGGGAAAGCATCACGCCCTTGGGTGTGCCCGTGGTGCCGGATGTATAAATGATGGTGAAGAGATCCTTATACCCGATTCGGCCGGAAATGGCCGGAATCTGTTCTATCGCAGCTGGATTGCTGGTTTTCATCAGCTCCTTCCAGTGCCCGGCATTGGCCACGTGTTCGAAGGTGAAAATATGTTGCAGCGTGGGAACCCTGGGCTGAACACTTAATACTTTATGATAAAGATCCTCGTCATTTACGAAGATGGCTTTCACCCCGGCATCCCGCAGCACAAATTCCAGCTCGTTTACATTGATGGTGGGATAAACCGGCACCAACACGGAGCCGATCTGTTGAACCGCCAGATCAACGATAACCCATTCCGGTCGGTTCTTGGAGATGATAGCCACTTTGTCGCGGCCTTCGGGACTCATATCATTCGGATTGATCCCGAGATTCAGGAGCCCGCCACTCAGCTGATCCACCATATCTTTCACTTCCCGAACACTGTATTCTTTCCATTGTCCGTTTTCCTTGCCCGACAGCATTTTGGCATCAGGGTTCTTATCCATTTGCAATGCCAGGCAATCAAATAATCGTTGTGGCTGCTCCATATTCTCAATCGTTTGTGTGAATAATCCTTCCAAATATAGGTAACCACCACCAATAAAAAACCGGCAGTAATAACTGCCGGTCCGTTCAAATCAAACATCACTAGAAAAAAGCGACTTATAATTTGTTTGCGCTGATGTTCAACTTGATATTTACTTCGGGGCGGATCATTTTGTCACCCAGACTCTGATCGCTTCCGTAGAACATACCCCATTGAGTGCGGTCAATATTGAAGTTGGCTGTAGCTTTTACGGCATCGTCCGCAACAGTTACATTAGCCGGGAAACTAACGTTTTTAGTGCTGTCTTTCAGGGTCAGGTTACCGCTGATCTGGTGAGTGGCGGTGCTGTCACCGGTCAGAGCTTCTACCTTGGTTACCTCGAAAGTAGCGGTGGGGAATTTCTCCGCGTCGAAGAAATCAGGACTTTTCAGGTGGCCTTCCAACTTACCCTTCATCTCACCTTCCATGTCGAGGTCGGTCAGGGAATTAATGTCAATGATGAATTTACCCGCAGTGATAGTGCCTTCCGCAATGCTGAACTGACCCTCAGAAATTTTCAGGGTACCATTGTGTTGACCAACGGGCTTGGATCCCAGCCATTCAACCACGCTGGCATTTGTGTCGATTGCATAGGTTACGCCGGTTCCGGCAGCTGCTGCCTGAGCTTCAGAGGTAGTGGCGGAAGCGCCTTCGGGTGCGTTGTTACAAGCGGTAGCCAGGGCAGCTACGGCTGAAAACAGAATAATTGCTTTTTTCATGTGAACTGTGAAATTTTCGATTAAGGACGCAAAGATAAAAAGATTTAAACAACGATGTTCAAACATTGAATGAAAACATGCTAAAGTTTTTTAAAATTTCGCAATGTGTTGAAAATCAGTAGATTCAGATTGGAGGAATTCGAACCGGATTTTCCAGGTCGCCAATCAAAATGGGCCGCAATCCAGTCTTGCCTGCGCTTTAAGCGGCCGCGGCCTGAGCTACTTACCGGCAGGGTTCCTGTAATCCTGATTGGCAGGCAGTTTGAAAACCCGTCCGCGCTGGAACTCAATAAAAGCATCATAAGCCGATGCATTGGTTTGGGTCCATTGCTGGAAAGCCGTAAGATCCTGGGCAGCACCGAACAACCATTGGTTATATGCTTCGAAATAACCGCCCTTCAGCAGTTGCCGGTGATAGTCAAATAACCGGTAGGGATGCTTAACCGGCTCCTTCTCAAACCAGTCGAGGATGAATTTGCTCCTCAGCTTGGTGAGACTGGCGGCTGTTATCCCGGCGCTTACCGTGGAGGCATGTTTATCGAGCAGGGCACAAACACGCAGCTCGAATTCATTTTTCGGGTTGGGTGCATTCAGTGTGCCCATATTGGCGAAGTATTTTTTATACCCATTCAGTAACAACTCCTTGATCTCAGGAGTACGTCTGCTATAACTCTCCAGATTCACGAAGATCTCTCCGTACAGCAGGGCCCAGATCTTATCCTTGGTCATATAATAATGCTTGGCGGCATTATAGTAGTTACCGGAATAATTCGGGTCCACGGAAATTCCCTTTTCCCATTGTTCAGCCGCCAGTTCAAATTTTTCCCTCGACCAGAGAAACTCGCCATACTCGTTATACAAAACCCCGCTGTTCGGATATATCTTAAGACCATTTTTATAGAGTTTTTCCGCTTCCTTCACTTCCTCAATGGCCCGATAGCTCATCCCCAGCAACTGGAAACTCCGGATATCAGGCTTGGGCTGGGAGCATAGCTGTTTGCCCAGTTCGATCGCCTTCCCATAGTTCCGCGACAGGTAATAGGTAAACAGCAACTCATGCTGTATATCCTGATTAGCCGGTTCTATACTCAGGGCTTTGTTCAATACCAGTACGGCATTGGAATAGTCGGATTCCTGCAGGTATTTACGTGCAGAAGCATGGAGCGATTTTACATCGTCCTGTGCCAATCCGTTTAAACCGATGCTCATCAGAAAGAGCCAGATGATACTGAACAGGGTACTTCGCATTATTCATAAATTAAGTGAGTCAATAGGCCGTCTCTCAATTTCGGCTCAAACCAGGTACTCTTCGGAGGCATTACATTGCCACTGTCTGCAATATCGAATAATTGTTCAATACTTACCGGATGCAGGCTGAAGGCGATGGCCATTTCGCCACTATTAACTCTTTTTTCTAATTCTGCCAGTCCACGGATACCCCCCACAAAGTCGATTCGCTTGTCTGTACGCTGATCCTTAATATCCAGCAGGGGATCCAACACTTTCTCCGACAGAATGGTCACGTCCAGCACGCCAATGGGGTCCGTTTTATAACTGCCTTCCCTGGCCCTCAGTTTATACCACTGTCCACCCAGATACAAACCAAACTCATGCAATTTGGCAGGGGAGACAGCTCCCTCCACTTTTTCAACCTCAAAATGTTCTTCCAGCAATCTCAGGAATTCGGTTGCACTATGTCCGTTCAGATCCTTCACCACCCGGTTATAGTCCATGATATACAACTGATTCGCGGGGAACAGCGTGGTGAGGAAATAATTCGCGCCATCCGGATAACCGGCTTCCAGTGATTTTCTCACTTTGGCGGCGGATGCTGCGCGATGGTGCCCGTCGGCGATATAAGTGCAGGGTACCTGTTCCCGGAACAATTCGCTGATGGCTGCGACAGTGGCATCCTCATTCACCACCCAGATGCGGTGCTCAATACCATCTGCGGCCGTGAAATCATATACTGGTTGCTTCTTCTTCCAGTCATCAATAATTGCGTTGATGGCCGGTACATCGCGATAAGCCAGGAAAACATTCCCGGTTTGCGCTCCACTGATACGAATATGATTGATACGGTCCTGCTCTTTCTCCGGACGGGTGAACTCATGTTTCTTGATGATATCAGCTTCATAATCGTCGATGGATGAAACGGCTACCAGTCCGGTCTGATGACGACCATTCATCACCAGTTCATAGATATAATAGCAGGGCTTCTCCTCCCGGAGCAGCACACCTTGTGCACGCAACTCGGCCAGGTTGGATTTGGCTTTTTCGTACACTTCCGTTGTATGTATATCGGCGATACCGGGAAGATCAACTTCCGATTTGGTAACGCGTAAAAAACTATAGGGATTGTCTTTCGCGAGTTCAGCCGCTTCCGCAGAGTTCAACACATCATAGGGGGGTGAAGCAACCAATGCTGCTTTATCTGTCTCCGGACGAACTGCCTTGAATGGTTTAATGATGGCCATGTTGTTTAAATCTAAGGATTATCCTTTTTTGGTTGCAAAATCTTTCATGAATTCCGTGAGCACTTCCACGCTGGAATAGGGGAGCGCATTATAAAGACTCACCCGGAATCCGCCTACGGAGCGATGTCCTTTCACCCCGTAAAAATTATGTTCCTTACAGGCAGCCAGAAACTCTTTCTCCACTGCCGGATCCTGAATCGTGAATACAACATTCATCAGGCTGCGATCTTTTTTCTCCACCGGTGCGTTATAAACCGGATTGGCATCGATGGTGTCGTAGAGCAGTTTTGCTTTTTTCTCATTGATCGCCTGGATGGCACTTATGCCGCCCTGTTGTTTCAGCCAGCGCAGGGTTAACATACAAACATACACTGCGAATACCGGTGGCGTGTTGAGCATGGATCCGTTCTTAATATGCTCCCGATAATCCATCATGGTCGGAATGGCTCTGTCAGCTTTTCCAAGGATGGACGGATCAACCACCACCAGATTCACACCGGCCGCACCTATATTTTTCTGCGCCCCTGCATAAATCAGAGCGAAACGATTGAAATCAAGCGATGTGCTTAAAATATCACTGCTCATATCCGCCACCAGCGGCACATTGGTATCAGGAATGGAATGCATCTGCGTGCCTTCCACCGTGTTGTTGGTAGTATAATGGAAATAAGCAGCCTCGGCAGGTATGGAGTACCCACCAGGTATATAGGAATAATTTTTGTCTTTTGAGCTTGCCACCACTTCCACTTTGCCATAAAGCTTCGCATCCTTAATGGCTTTGGTGCCCCAAATACCGGCGTCGAGATATGCAGCGGTCTTGCCCGATGCCAGCAAATTCATGGGAACCTGGAAAAACTGGGTGGATGCACCCCCATGAAGGAACAATACCTCTTTCGAATCATCCAGTTGCATTAACTCTTTCACAAGGGAACGGGCTTCGTCCATAACAGCCTGGAATGCCTCGGTACGGTGTCCAATTTCCAATATGGATAAACCCATATTGTTGTAATTAAGGATGGCCTCACTTGCTGCCTGGAATACTTCCCGGGGCAAGATAGAGGGACCTGCATTGAAATTATGTACCACTTGGTTGGTTGGTTTTGGTGAGTCCGCAAGTTCCTTAAAAATTATCAATTATCACCCTGCTTAATCGGCGGCCATCTTTAACGAATCCGGCATCCCACCCGGCATCCCACCCGGCATCTCACTCTGCATCCCAGTCTACACTCATTCCTGCACCCGACTGCTCACTGTCCCGTTAATCGCAGGATCTTCCTTTGATAGGCTGGGTACGCCAGTAATGACTCAAACTATCCACCATTTCCCATCCATCTTCGGGCATCCGATTGGCATTGGTTTTAGTGGATGTACCAAAAACACCGGCCGTTCTTCCTCTGATCCCGGGATGGTACAAACCTTTGAGATTCGGTTGTCCGGCATTCACCCAGGCTGTGTACCAGAAATTGGCAACGGCCTGTATCGACTGGCGCATACGCCTTTCTGCCATCCCGGCCAATCTCTCATGATAGGCATTACTGTAGGCCGCGGCATATTGGCGTACTACTGTTTGTTTTCTCCACTCATAAGCATATTTCTGATCGACCGGCCAAGATCGGCTTAATGCTGCTTCTTCCTTTAACACGGAGTCAACAGCCCGGGCACTTTCCAGTATAAACTGCCAGATGGTTTCAGCCGGACGAGCAATATATACTGCTCTTTCCAGATAAAAATCCCAGTCCTTTTCTGCCAGCAGTTCGGGCAGCCTGCTTTCCCAGAATCCATGGATACCCGCCTGATTGGTCTTCTGTCCGTTGTGATTGGAACTGGTATGCAGCGGAACATGTGCATCTGCAATATAATGTCCCAAATCAGCAGACAGTTTCAGGATCGATGCGGTATTCCTTTCCTTGAAGGCGTTGGTAAGCATGGCCATCACCTGTTGTATCCGCCAGGGCAGTACGCCATGTGCTTCCAAACTATCGGCACCAAATTTCTTTACTGCGGAATCCCATTGGCGAGGCAGTGCCTCAAAGGGAAATTCGCCATACCGGTCCAAATCAATAAAGTGTCTCGGTCCCTCGGCCCTTACGATATACCTGCGTTTGTCCGGATCAGTGGCATGTTCTCGCAGGTAATGGGCTGCCGGTTTGTACAACACGAGCATCTCCGGCGGCAACAGATATACCGCCAGGGCATTGATTTTTTCATGGGCATAAAATCCCCATGCCGGCGCATACCCCATTCTTGAATTTGCGTCGGGTGCTGCAAAACAGGCAGATACATCGCTTTTTGAAAAAGCCACCGTGGCTGTTACAACTGCTGTGAGCATTATTATGGACCTGTACATAGGAACTGTTTTTCCGTGTTTTCGTACAGGGGTGTAAGTGCTTACTGATTAGCCGGAACCTGTTCCTGTTCTGGTTCGGCTATTCCGCCCGATACCACATATTTCATGGCATCGGCCGGTTTGATATGGTCGAGCGGACGTACCCGCTGACGCGGAACCAGATAGGTTTGCCCCGCAAAGGAGTAGGAAAATGGAATATATACAGTGATATAATCGTCAAACCCAAACTCGCTGGCATCCTCATCCGTAACAAAACCGATCTGGTACACATCGGGCTGGTGCAGGGATACAGCCACCGGCTTATTGAATTTCCGCTTGTTGCCGGCAAAAGCTTCGAAGAAATCTTTCACCGAAGAGTAAATGAATTTCACCCCCGGGGCATTTTCCAGCAACTGGTCGAAGAGGCTGAAGAGCCGGCGCGTAATAAAGTTGGAACTTAGATAGCCGATAACAATCAGCGCCACAATCACAATCACGAATCCCAGTCCATAGTTCCGGGAACCAAACCCGCTACCCCCTTCTTTTTCCTCAAAAATGGGCACCAGATTATCGATGGAAGACACAAACCAGAACAGCAGATAGCCGGTAATTAACACAGGTGCAGTTACCAGGAGGCCCTGCAAAAAATACTGGAGCACTTTTCTCCATCTCCAGCCATTCGTTTTGATCGGTTGTGTATCCATGGTGCGAAAATCAATGCAAACCTACTAAAATGGATGCAGGCGCCTGCCGGTAATTTAACCCATTCATAAACCGTGAAACAACCGCGTGTTCTCCCCGTTTCAACATCCAATTTTGGGACAAATGGTAAAATATCTTGATGGAAACTTTTGTTACGCTCAAAGTTTCCATAGTTTTGCAGTCGCTATGAGCGAACATGATACCAAAGACCGGATTCTTGCCAAAAGCCGTGATTTATTCATGAAATACGGCGTTCGCAGTGTTAGCATGGATGATATAGCCAGTGAGATGGGCATCAGCAAAAAAACCATCTACCAATATTTTGCTGATAAGGAGGCGTTGGTGGTTGAAGTGATCGAATGCAAGATCTGCGAATCGGAAACCCGCTGCGATTTCGACAAGCACGCGGCGGAAAATGCCATTGACGAGCTGTTCCGGGCTATGGAAATGACCGAACAGATGTTTCGCACCATGAACCCGGCCGTATTGCTGGATCTGAAAAAGTACCATCCCAGGGCTTTTGAAAAGGTTCAGAAACATAAGAATGAATATATCTATCAAACCATCCGGAACAATCTCGAAAGGGGAATCCGGGAGGAACTGTATCGCCCCGAAATCAATCTGGATATCATAGCCAGATACCGTATCGAAAGCATGTTACTGCCGTTGGACCCCGTGTTTTACAGCGGTAATGAGGTAACACTTGCGGATGTTGAACAGCAGCTACTAGAACATTATCTGTTCGGCATCGTATCCCTGAAGGGGTATAAGTTGGTTCTGAAGTATCAGCAAAAAAAGAAACAGAGTTAAATCATTCAACAATGAACAAAATCACGAATTGGAACAGCTTATCAGTCCTGTTGATCCTGACCCTGATAAGCGTTTCAACCGGAACTTTTGCGCAGGAAGACAGGACGATTCACCAGTTGAGCATTCAGGAAGCCGTAGCCTATGCCAAGCAACATAGCTATCAGGTAAAAAAATCGCTGGAAGATATCCGCATACAGCAACAGGTGAACCGGGAAATCACAGCCAGCGCGCTGCCGCAGGTAAATG
The DNA here is from genome assembly GCA_036562745.1 of Flavihumibacter sp. Taxonomy (GTDB): domain Bacteria; phylum Bacteroidota; class Bacteroidia; order Chitinophagales; family Chitinophagaceae; genus Flavihumibacter. The sequence goes on along the minus strand of DATCJQ010000098.1, from coordinate 6,188 downwards.
GCTCATTCAACCTGCTCGACAACGTTAAGCTGCCCGTGAGCCTGGTGCCCGGGGAGTTCTTTGGTGCTCCGGCCGGCACATTTATACCGGTGAAATTCGGTGTGCAGTACAGCGCTACACTGGGGGCGGAATTGAATCAGATTCTGTTCGACGGACAGGTATTCGTGGGCCTGCAGGCTCGTAATGCCGCCATGGAACTGGCCCGCAAGAATGCGGAAATCACCGAGGAAACCATCGCGGTAAACGTACACAAAGTGTATTACCAGTTGCTGATCGGCGAACAGCAGCTCGGGCTTTACCACGAGAATATCGCGCGCTTCGAAAAGCTGTTCCACGATACGAGGGAAATCTTCAAAAACGGTTTTGCCGAACAACTCGATGTGGACAAGGTCAATGTTACGCTTACCAACCTGCGTACCGACAGCATCAAACTCAAAACCCAGCTCAATAATGGCTACCTGGGTTTGAAAATGTTGCTCGGCATGCCGCTGACCGACAGCCTGGTATTAACCGATCAGCTGACCGACCAGGTGATCAAGGAAAACATCCTCGACACCGCTTATTCGTATACTGATCGCCGTGAGTTCCAGATGCTGGAAATCAGTCGCGAGCTGAATCAATACAACGTAAAGCGATACCGCCTGGCCGCGCTGCCGACGCTCAGCCTGTTTGGCAACTATTTCACCAACGCACAGCGGGATGAATTTGATTTCGCAAAATCAGGCGGACAATGGTTTCAGTACGGCACCCTCGGTTTGCGGATTTCGGTTCCCATCTTCGACGGATTTCGCCGCAAGGCCTTAATGGAACAGGCAAGATCCGCCCTCCGCAAATCTGAGTTCGACATGGAGCTGCTCAAGCTTTCGATCGATAACGATGTGGCCAGTGCAAGAAATCGTTTGAGAGATGCGGTGCTGGCAGTGGATGCGCAACAGAAAAATGTGCAGCTGGCCGAACAGGTTTTTGATCAGACCAAGAAAAAATACGAGCAGGGATTGGGATCCAATACGGAGATCAATACCGCGCAAACGGAACTCCGAACGGCACAAACCAATCTCTATGCTGCATTGTACGATGCGGCGATTGCAAGAGTGGATTATCTGAAAGCCATCGGAAAAATTTATTAATAAAAACAGATTACCATAAAGTAACCAATATGCAAACGAGAATACAGCCCCTCTATATTGCTTTATTCCTGCTGGCAGTTGCCTGCGGCAGTAATAATCTGGTAGAAAAGAAAAAACTTGAGCTGGAAAAACTGAAGTCGGCGCAGGCTTCCACTGAAGCGCGAATCGCCGAGCTGGAGAAGGAAATCCTGCTGCTCGACTCCAATGCACGTCCGCCGGAAAAACCCAGGCTGGTGGTAACCACCCCGCTCAGCTTTGCTCCCTTTACGCACTATATCGACTTGCAGGGGCGGATCGAAGCGGTGAATGTTTCGGCTGTTACACCACGTGGTATGGGCGGACAGGTGAAAGCCATCTACGTAAAGCAGGGCGATCAGGTTACCAAGGGCAAGCTGCTGCTTAAACTCGATGATGCCGTTATTCGTCAGCAACTGCAGACTGCTCAAACCCAGTTAGAGTATGCAAGAGATCTCTATCAGCGCCAGAAAAATCTATGGGATCAGAAAATCGGAACCGAAGTACAGCTGATCACGGCCAAGAACAATGTGGATCAGGCTGAGCGTCAGGTTGCCATTCTGGAAGAACAACTGGCCATGACCAATGTGTATGCTGAACAGAGCGGAATTGCGGATGAAGTGAACATCAAAGTGGGAGAAACCTTTACCGGTTCGCCGCTGAACGGAATCACCATCGTGAATACCAGTGAACTCAAAGCAGTGGCCCGCGTGCCCGAGAACTATCTGGATCGCGTGAAAGTGGGTACCAATGTGAAAATCGAATTGCCGGATATTAAGAAAACCTTCAACGCCAAAGTAAGTGTATCGGGTAAACTGATTGATCCCAATAGCCGCTCCTTCTATATCGAAGCCAAACTCCCTTCTGATAAGCAGGTTCGTCCCAATCAGATTGCATTGATTCGTATTGAAGACTATACGGTGAAGGAAGCCATCGTGATTCCCATCAATACCCTGCAGAATGATGAGAAAGGGAAGTTTGTGATGGTGGCAGTGAATGAAGATGGCAAACTCAGGGCGAGAAAAAGACCCGTTCAAACCGGTGAATTGTATGGCAATGACCTGGAAATTCATGAGGGTCTGAAGGCAGGCGATGTGCTGATTACTGAAGGATTCCAGGGCCTGTACGACGGACAACTGATTACCACATCACTATAGAAGGTAGTCGATGGGCATTGCATTAATTAATGAAACGCGTAAAACAGTTCTATGAGTGCGCTCGAAAATTTTGATGGTAAGTTCAAACATTTCGGACCGACCACCTGGAGTATAAAAAATAAAACATCGATCTATCTGCTGATGATTTTCGTCAGCATCATAGGTGTGTTCCAGTTTGTTACCCTGCCTAAGGAACAGTTTCCCGATATCGTTATTCCTACCATCTATGTACAAACGATTTATGTAGGGAACTCACCAAAGGATATTGAGAATCTGGTAACACGTCCCATTGAGAAACAAATCAAGGGTATTACCGGTGCCAAGATCAACAAAACAACCAGCACCTCACAGCAGGATTACAGTGCGATTATTGTTGAATTTGATACCGATGTAAAAACGGATATCGCACTGCAGAAAGTGAAAGACGCGGTGGATAAAGCCAAGAAGGATCTGCCCACCGATCTGACCGAAGAACCCACCGTACTCGAAGTGAGTTTTTCGGAACAGCCCATCATGTACGTAAACGTGAGCGGCGATTTTGACCTGCAGCGTCTGAAAAGTTATGCGGATGAATTGCAGGATCGCCTCGAAGAGTTGCCGCAGATCAACCGCGTTGACCTGGTAGGTGCTCCTGAGCGCGAGTTCCAGATCAATGTCGACAATTCCCGCATGGAAGCGGCTAATATCACCTTTGATGATATCGCCAATGCCGTTGCCAGGGAGAACCTCGATATTTCCGGCGGTCTGCTGGAAGTGGGCAATATGAAACGTACCCTGCAATTAAAGGGACAGTTCAAAACAGCTTTCGATATCGAGAAAGTGATCGTTCGCAACACCAGCGGGGCGCCTATTTATCTCAAGGATATTGCGGTAATCAAAGACACGATTAAGGAAACCGAGAGTTATGCCCGACTGAACGGAAAAAAGGTAATTACGCTGAACATCATCAAACGTTCGGGCGAGAACCTGATCGAAACCTCCGACGAAGTAAAACGGGTGGTGGAAGAACTGCAGGCAACGGTGTTCCCGAGAGATTTGAATGTAGTGATCACCGGCGATCAGAGTAAAGCCACCCGCGTATCCTTCAACGACCTGGTGAACTCCATCGTTATCGGATTCATCCTGGTATTGATAATTCTGATGTTCTTCATGGGTGTGGTGAATGCCTTCTTCGTGGCGCTCAGTGTACCGCTCAGTATGTTCGTGGCATTTATGTTCCTTCCTGCAGCCGATTGGATTGTGGGTGGTAACGTAACGCTCAACTTCATTGTACTCTTCGCCCTGCTCTTCGGATTGGGGATCATTGTGGATGATGCCATCGTGGTAATTGAAAATACGCACCGGATTTTTATGGAGGGAAGGGGCCGCATCAATTCCGAACGTTCCGCCATGATGGCCGCAGGAGAAGTGTTTGTACCCGTATTAGCAGGTACCCTCACAACGCTTGCACCCTTTGTACCGCTGCTGTTCTGGCCGGGTATCATTGGTAAGTTCATGATTTACCTGCCCACCATGCTGATCTTTACGCTTTCCGCTTCGTTGATTGTGGCGTTCATCATGAACCCCGTGTTTGCGGTGGACTTCATGAATCACGCCGAAACAAATGAGGCAAAATCAGCCATCTTTAAAAAGAAAGGATTCTGGATTACCGTGATCCTGGCCCTGCTGCTGATTGTTTACGGTGCCACCCTCGGTCAAAGTTTGCCGGGTGCCACCAACTGGTATTTCTTCTGGGGTAACCTGTTGTTGTTCCTGGCTTTACTGGCCATCTTCAATGTATATGTACTGAACCATACCATTCACGGCTTCCAGAACAAAGCGCTGCCCTGGATCATGGAGCACTATGAAACCCTTCTCCGCTGGTCGCTGCACGGCTGGCGTCCGGTAAAGATTCTGCTGGGAACCGTGGGGCTGCTTGTATTCTCTATCTTCCTTTTTGGTTTGCGCCAGGTTCCCGTGGTGTTCTTCCCGGGTGGTGATCCTAATTTCGTATATGTATACCTGAAACTTCCTGTGGGCACCTCGGTGGAGTACACCGATTCCATCACCCGCGAGTTGGAAAAAAGGGTTTACCATGTGCTGAATATGGGAGATGGCAGCAAGCCTAACCCGATTGTGGAATCCGTGATTTCCAACGTGGCCGTGGGTGCCAGCGATCCTATGAGCGGCGACCGCAGTACCCGTCCGGAGTTGGGGCGTATCCAGGTGTCTTTTGTGGAGTTTGAAAAACGTCACGGACAAAGTACCAAGCCGATTCTCGATTCCATACGTGCAGTAGTGAAGGGTATTCCCGGTGCCGAACTTAGTGTGGATAAGGAGCAGAACGGTCCGCCTACCGAGCCGCCCATCAATATCGAAGTGGCCAGTGAGGATTTTGATAACCTGATCAAAACAGCCGTATCGCTGAAGAACTATCTCGATTCCATCCAGGTTGCGGGCGTGGAAGAGTTGAAAATGGATATCGATCTGAACAACCCGGAAATTTCGCTTACTATTAACCGTGAGCGTGCGCTGCGCGAAGGAGTGTCCTCGGCACAGATCGGTATGCAAATCAGAACTGCGCTCTTCGGTCGCGAGATTTCCAAAATCAAGGATGGTGAAGATGAATACAAGATTCAACTGCGTAACAGCGAAGTACAACGCAAGAACCTGGTGGACCTGCTCAATATGAATATCGTGTTCCGCGATATCTCCACCGGCGGTATCAAACGGATACCGATCAGCTCACTGGTGGATGTTGATTTCACCAGCACCCTGGGAAGCGTAAAACGTAAAAACCAGAAACGACTGATCACACTTCGTTCTAACGTGCTTAGCGGCTATACTCCCACTGAGGTGAACCAGCGCATAAAGGGACATATCAACAATTTCAAGATCACCACCGAAGGCGTAACCATTCGTCAGACAGGTGAGGGCGAACAACAGGCTGAAACCGGGGCCTTCCTCATGAAAGCGCTTGGTATCGCGCTGATGCTGATCCTCTTTATCCTGGTGCTGCAGTTTAACTCCATCAGTAAACCTGTGATCATCCTTACCGAAATCGTGTTCAGTGTGATTGGTGTAATGCTGGGATTTGCCATCACACGCATGGAAGTGAGTGTGGTGATGACGGGCATCGGTATTGTGGGACTTGCCGGTATTGTGGTGAAGAATGGTATCCTGGTAATTGAATTTGCAGATGAATTGAGGGCTCGGGGAATGAAGACCCGCGAAGCCGTGATACAGGCAGGTAAGACCAGGATTATTCCCGTGTTGCTTACGGCGATGGCGGCCATCCTTGCGCTGATACCCCTGGCAGTCGGATTCAATATCAACTTTATAACCCTCTTCGCCGAGCTCGATCCCAAGATCTTCCTGGGCGGTGATAACGCCGTATTCTGGAAGCCGCTGAGCTGGACCATCATCTTCGGATTGGCATTCGCCTTCTTCATGACCCTGGTGGTGGTGCCGGCCATGTACCTGATTGCCGAACGACTCCGACGTCCCATGCGCCGGCAATATGGCGGTAAGTGGATTTCCATGCTGGGTATTCCCCCGCTGACCTTCATCTTCATTCCGCTCACACTGTACACAGTGGTGAAACACCGTGTGGCGGTTGCAAGAAGAAAGCGGAAACTCAAAGGCGATGAATCCGATCCTGCTTATAAGGCATTTGTTGGAAGTTGGTTCTAACCATGTAATTTTATTCCATGAGAAGTAATCACGAAATAGACTACAAGATTTTTGGGGAAGAGATGCAATATGTTGAGGTTGAACTCGACCCGAATGAAACGGCCGTGGCAGAAAGCGGAAGTTTTATGATGATGGATGAGGGCATCCAGATGGCAACCATCTTTGGGGATGGTTCCAAACAACAGAGTGGTGGTTTTCTCGGAAAACTGGTAAGCGC
>DATCJQ010000079.1:0-6344 GCA_036562745.1 Flavihumibacter sp. | reverse complement strand
GATTTCAGTACCCTCAACCAGAACGATTTCGAATCTGTGACCATTCTGAAGGATGCGGCTTCCACTGCGATTTATGGTTCCCGTGGTGCAAACGGTGTAATCGTGATCACGACCAAAAAGGGCAGATCGGGCAGAATGCGTTTGAGTTACGACGGGCAAATGGGTAGATCCAGTCTGCCGGAAAACAAACTCAAAATGATGAATACGCAGGAGAAGCTCGACTTCGAACTGAATATCGCCGGCAACCCCTGGGGCTGGACCGATGAGGAAGTGGAAGAGTTCCGCAAAGTGGATGTCAACTGGAGCGATTATGTTTTCCGCAAGGCAATGATGCAATCGCACCAGATTTCTGCATCCGGCGGTACCGATAAAACCACTTTCTTCACTTCTCTCGGATATTACGATGAAGAGGGTATCACGATCGGAACAGGTATCCGCAAATACAATGGCCGTATCAATGTGGCGCATACTGATAACAATCTGAAAATCGGTGCCAACCTTGCCGGTGGCTGGTCGAACTATACCGGCACCTACGAGGGTGATCAGAGCATTGGTTCACCGCTGAACACCGTGTTGTGGGCGCTTCCCTATGAGAAGCCTTATAACGATGACGGTACCTATGGCGAGTCGTGGCAGTTTCCCTTCTGGATCAACCCGGTGGAAGACCTGCTGGAGAATCCCAAGCGCAGCTGGCAGTTGAAGACAACCGGAAATATTTATCTGGAATACAAATTGCCCTGGATCAAGAATCTGACCTATCGCATCAATGCGGGTGGTGATTATTCCCAGTTGGAAGGATTCGCGATTATTAAGAATGGGACACAAGCGGCGCGGCAAAACGAGGCATTCGGACAGGATTTTCGTCGCAACGGCGAAATCGATCGTACGCTCGACCGTCGCTTCCGTTATACCATCACCAACAGTCTGAACTACCGTACGGCGCTGGATCGCGAAGGGGATCATAATCTCTCTGCTTCACTGTTCACCGAATTCGTGAAGACTACATCCCGCGAGTTCAACTATACTGCCTATGGTTTGTTGCTCCCCTTCCCCAATGAGGGAGGTTTGGTGCCTGGTACCGTTGATAACGGATATATTCCGAAAGTGGGCGGTGGTTATCCCGAGAACAATGCGCTGATGTCTTATTTCGCATCCGTGGATTATAGTTTCAAGAACCGCTATTACCTGACATTAACCGGACGTACCGATGGTTCATCCAAACTCAGTCCGGAAAACCGCTGGACACAATACGGATCCGTGGGTGCCAGCTGGATCGTGAGTGATGAGGATTTCTTCAAGTTTAACACGATGAACTTCCTCAAGCTCAAAGCGAGCTACGGAAGCGTGGGTAACCAGAACGGTATCGGCGATTTCCCCTACCTGCAACAATATGGTCAGAACACCTATGGCGGACGTGGTTCACTGAATGTTAGTCGCCTTGGTAACAATCTGCTGACCTGGGAGATCCGCAGTACGCTGAACATCGGTGCGGATATGGAGTTCTTCCAATCACGTTTGCGTGCCTCTGTGGAATGGTATAGCAGTCTCACGAAGGGATTGTATTTCTCACCCTTTGTTCCGAGTACAAGTGGCGGAAGTTCCACTTTGCTGAGCAACAATGGTAGCATGCAGAACCGTGGTATAGAGGCTTCCATCGGCGTGAAGATTATCAATAACCGTAATTTCAAGTGGTCGATCGACGCCAACTATGCTTACAACAAAAACACCATCAAATCACTGCCCAATGGTCAGGATTTCCAGCTGTACAAGAGCTTCCAGGCCCTGCAGGTGGGTAAGCCCTTCAACAGCTTCTACCTGGTGCGTTTTGTGGGTGTGAATCCCGAAAACGGTAACTCTCAATACCTGAAAGCAGATGGTAAAACCATTACCGAGCAATACGATGCCAACGACCTGGTGGTGTTGGGTACCAGCGATGCTCCGCACAATGCGGGTCTGACCACAACGGTTAGTTACAAAGGTTTCGAGTTTTCAGCTTTCGGCGTGTTGTCTGCCGGTAACTATATCTACAACAATGCCCGCTTCAACGTGGAGTACAATGGTTATACCACTTCCGGATACGCGCGAAGCGGTCTGACTGCCTGGACCACACCCGGACAGAAAACCAATTTCCCGCGCATTGATGAATCAACCGAAGGAAGCACCACCCGTTTCCTGGAGAAAGGCGATTTCTTCCGCCTTCGTAACGTGCAGCTGAGTTATAACCTGCCCTCTGAAGTTACCAGTCGTTTGAAGATTCAGGGATTCCGGGTATTTGTACAGGGACAAAATCTCTATACCGCGCATAAATTCCAGGGATGGGATCCTGAGGTATCCACTGTCGTAAACTACGACGACAATTCCAACGCGGCAGTAAGTGGCGCGCAATATCCCACGCTGAAGCGCATAACCGTAGGCGTTAACCTTACCCTTTAATTCAACAAATCAGAAATAATGAAACGAATAGTATATACAACCATACTTGCTTCCTCTCTGCTGGCTTTCATCGGCTGCCATAAGCAGCTCGAAACCAGGCCGCAGACGGAACTCACCGAACTGAAGACTTTTGAAGATGTACAGAATGCGCTCCTGGGGGCCTATCAGGGATTCAAGAGCAACAGGTATTACCACAACCCCGCGGCAAGCGGAACCGGCAGCGCCTTCAGTGCCCTGCCCGAGATGATGGGCGATGACATGGTGGAGGCACTCGAGAGCCTGGGTAACTGGCGCAGTATGTCTGAATGGACTTTCAATGCCGATAACCCCATTGTGCTCACCACATTCAGTCAGCCTTATGAAATCATCTCAAGAGCGAACAACGTGCTGCAGGCGGTAGGCAAATACGAAACCGGCAGCACCGAGGAAGAGGCGAAGAGCATTCGTGCACAGGCCCTCGCGATTCGCGCCCACGCACATTTCGATCTGCTGCGTTATTTCGCAACCGATCTGAAAAGAAATGCGGAAGTGCCCGGTGTACCCTATGTCACCAGTTTCGATCCGCTGAATCCGCTTACCATACTTCCCGCCCGCCATTCAGTGAAGGAAGTGTACGACCATATCTTCCAGGATCTGGCCGATGCCCTTACTGCATTTGAGCAGGGTGGTGGTCCGGCTGGTAACGAAACTCGCTACTATATTGATGAAACCGTGGTGTACGCGATGCGTGCGCGGATCAATCTCTACGCCGAAAACTGGCAGGCAGCCATTGATGATGCCACCGAAGCGCTGAATGCACGTCCCCTCGGCGATGCCGCCGACTATCTGGCCACTTTCACGGCTGCCGGCGAAGCCAATCCCCCCAGCGAAGTGTACTGGGCGATTCCTTCAGATAACAGCCTGCGTCCGGGCGGTGGTATTTCTGGTGGCAATCCCAACTACCGCGTGTCTACCCCGATGTCCGATATTATCAAGGACCTCGGCGGCGCTTATGATGAGCCGGGGGTGATTCTCTTTAATCAGACCGGTGTTGGCGGGTTTCAGCGTACTATCACCAACAAATATCCGGCTGTGGCCAGCTTCAAGGTATTCCGTGCCGGCGAGATGATGCTGATCCGCGCCGAAGCCAAACAGCGCCTGGGCGATCCCACCGCGCTGGACGATCTGAACGAACTGCGTGCCGCCCGCGGGGTGGACGAGGGCAACGAATCCGGTGATGCCCTGCTGGATGCCATCCTTCTGCTTCGCCGTGTGGAACTCCTCGGTGAAGGACATCGCTGGTTCGATATCAAACGCACCACGCGCACCATCAACCGCACGGAATGCGGCGTGGCGCAGGGTTCCTCTTCCAATATCTGCAGCGTGGGACCGGATTCCCGCTCCTGGGCATTTCCCATTCCCTTCAATGATATCAAAGTGAATCCTAACCTCACCCAAAATCCGGGGTATTAATCTACCCGTCGGGCACCCGTCGGGTGCCCGACGGGTAGTGCCTGGCGTGCAGCCGGGTGTTTACACCCTATTTTGCTCGCTGTAACGTTTTAGTTGGCAAACTGTTCCCCGTTTTTTCACGGTCCTCACCCGACGGGTACCCGTCGGGTGCCCGTCGGGTGATTCGCAAAATGAGGGAAGAGGGCTGCTTTCTGCACCATCTGAATTTGGGTAATTCATTAATTTGGGCCTTATGAAAAAGGCCCTTTTTTCTTTAGTAGCTATCGGATTATCAGTCTGTTCGAACGCGCAGTCGCCGCTTGAACTGGTGAACCCCTTTATCGGAACAACAAATGCCGACCAGCCCACCAAGTGGGGGGCGGAGGGCGGAACCTATCCCGGTGCCGTGGCGCCATGGGGATTGATCCAGCTGAGTCCCGAAACCAAAACAGGACATCACAGCGGGTATGATTACCGCGACTCGGTTATCTATTTCTTCAGCTGCGCCAATCACAGCAGCGGATATCCCAACGGATCGGCGGGTACGATGAAGGTACTGCCCCTGGCCGAACCGCGTTTTCGCAAGAAATACACAGCAGGACGGCCCTTCCGGCACGATAAGGAAAAAGCATCTCCGGCTTATTATAAGGTTCAGTTTGTCGACGATAACGGCAGTGCCGAGATGACCACCGCCGTGCGTACGGGCATGTTCAAATTCAGTTTCCCCTCGGGCGTGTTACCGCGAATCTATTTCGGACAGATGGGAAAACTGGTGCCCAAGTCGAAACGCCTGCTTTACGGCGATCGCATGAATGTGGTGCTGTCCTTCCCCACGGACATGATGGGCATGGAACCAGTGGATGATGGCGTGATCATCACCTTCGCACCAAAACAGGGCGATAACAGCGTGCTGGTGAAAATGGCATTCTCTACCGTGGACCATAGCGGGAGTATGCGAAATATGGAAGCCGAATGTCCCGACTGGAATTTCGAGGCTTTCAAAAAGAAAAACCAGGAGTCCTGGGCAAAATTGCTGAATAAAGTAAGCATCGAAGATCCGTCAACGGAAAACAAGGTCAAGTTCTATACATCGCTCTATCATTCCTTCCTGATTCCCTGGATCATTTCAGATGTGGACGGACAGTATCGTGGCGCCCGGGGAAGGATTTATCGGACCAGGGGGAAGCATCAATACGGCAAGTTTTCGCCCTGGGATACCTATCGCTCGGTGCATCCGCTGCTGAGCCTGGTGGTGCCCGATGTACAGGAAGACATGGTCCGCTCCATGCTCGACACGTACGAGCAGACGGGTAAGCTGCCGAAGGGTCCCATGACCGGTTATCATTCCTTACCCGTAATCCTCGACAGTTGGCGAAAGGGTATAAAGGGATTCGATGCCCACCTCGCATTCAAAGCGATGAAGGCTTCGCTCGATACCACTGCAGCCAAAGAACCCGATTTTGCCGAATACGAGAAAATCGGATATGTGTCGGGCGCATATTCCGAATCGGTAACCAAAACCGTGGAATTCGCGTATAACGACTGGATCATGGCCGAAATGGCCAGGGAGGTGAACGATGCCGAAGCCGTTGCAAAATATGCTCCACGTGCTTCCAATTATAAAAATCTGTTTCACAAACCAAGCGGATTCATCGTGGTGCGCAAAGGCGATACGTTTATCCCGGAATCCGAAACCGTAGGGTACAAGGAAGGCGATAAATGGATTTACACCTACGCGGTGCCGCACGATGCACGCGGATTGGTGAATATCATGGGTGGAGACTCGGCCTTCTCGGCCATTCTCGATTCGGCGCTGCGAACCGGACTCCTGCTCTTCGATAATGAGCCGGCATTCCATGTGCCCTATCTCTTTAATTTTTCCAATCGTCCCGATTTAGCCCAAGCCTGGGTACGCCGGATCATGCAGGAATTTTATACCGTGACACCGGGTGGTATTCCTGGTAACGATGATCTGGGCTCCATGTCGAGCTGGTTCGTGTTCAGCGCCATGGGATTCTATCCCGTTGCGGTGGGTACGCCGGTGTACGAAATCGGATCGCCCCTGTTTAAAAAGCTGAGCCTGCAGCTGCCCAACGGAAAACAGCTGACCATTCAGGCGCCGGACAATAATCGCGATAATGTATTTGTGAAAGCCGTGAAATGGAACGGCGAGCACCGCGATAAACTGATGCTCACGCACGATGCCATCGCGAAGGGCGGAAATCTTCAGTTTGACCTGAGCGCGAAAGCGGAGGAGGTTGGGTTCAGGGCCACAGATTTTGAAGGAAGATCGCTCACGACGCGACCGATTAAAGCCGATTTCGTTAGCTATGAAACCAGTCGCACCACCACCGTGCCGAATGATACGGTATGGATTCGGTATACCATAAAAAACGAGGGGGAAGAAGGACGTTTCCCGGTGCTCATTTATCTGAATGAGCAATTGGTGGGATCGCACTACACATGGGTGGATGCAGATG
>DATCJQ010000535.1:0-4448 GCA_036562745.1 Flavihumibacter sp. | reverse complement strand
GGGCATTCCCTGTGTGTTTTATACCGCATTGTACGGATCCTTTTATGAGGGCGAGAAAGACGGCGAGCAATACGAGATCGCGATTCCTCATACGGGAGAACTGGAAGCACTGATGAAAACCCGTGCCTACCATGCCTATGGAGAACAATACGAATACTGGGACGACCCCAATATTGTAGGCTGGACCCGGGTGGGCGTGGAAGATAAGCCCAACTCCGGCTGTGCCGTGTTGATGAGCAATCGCGACGGGGGCGAAAAAAGAATGAGTCTCGGCGCACACAATGCCGGTAAGAAAATGATCGGCCATTTTGATGAAACGCCCACGGAAATACAGCTCGATGAAAACGGTGAAGGGAATTTTACCGTAAGGGCGGGCAAGGTCAATGTATGGGTTTTTGCATAAAAGAGGCTCTCTCCACTTAAAAACAAAATGTTTAACTTGGCAAATCCCCCTGATGGGAAAAACCAGGTTTTACATGAGTAGAAGGAAATTTTTGCAGCAGTCCGGATTGCTTGCGGGCGGACTCTTCTTGAATAATACATTGGTTAAGGGCTTTGGAAAGGATTTCCAACAGACCATTAAAGTAGGTATTATCGGCTGCGGTGATCGTGGTTTGGGTTTATTGTCGGTACTGAAAGGAATGCCGGCCCGGTTTGAAATCGCAGCCATTTGTGATGTGCTCGATTTCCGGCTGAAGGACGCGCAAAAAATGACTGCCGGGCTGCCGGTAAAATCGTATACAGATTACCGTAAGTTACTCGACGATAAATCCCTGCAGGCGGTGGTGATTGCCACTCCGCTTTCCCTGCATTACGAGATGTCGGTGGCTGCCCTCAATGCCGGCAAGCATGTTTTCCAGGAGAAAACCATGACCTATTCGCTGGAACAGGCGATCCGACTGGCGGAGAAAGTAAAACAACATCCCAAACAGATATTCCAGGTAGGGCATCAATACCGGTATGTTCCCCTTTATTTTAAGGTGAAGGAGATGATCGAGAAAGGGTATCTCGGTAAGGTAACGCAGATTGATTGCCGCTGGGATCGCAACTGGAACTGGCGTCGTCCCGTGCCCGAAGGATATTCCGATCGTCAGATCAACTGGCGGATGTATAAGGAGTATTCGGGCGGACTGGTGGCAGAACTCTTATCCCACCAGATTGATTTTGTCAACTGGGCATTCAATACGCATCCCGATCAGATTCTTGGTACGGGCGGCATCGATTTCTACAAAGATGGCCGCGAAACCTGCGATAATGTGCAGGTTATGCTTCGGTACGAGCAAGCGGGCATGATTGGCAATTTCGGAGCTACCTGCGGTAACGCACGCGACGGATATATTTTCAAACTGAAGGGAACCAGGGGTACCATTGCACTGCTGGTAAACGAGGGAATGTTTTACCCCGAGCCCTCGGTACGGAAAGAACTGGAAACAGTGGATGGCGTTACCTCCGCTTCCAAAATTGAATGGACCAAAGATGGCGGTATCCCCATCCTGAAAGAAAAAATGAAGGACGGCACCTGGTATGCATTGGAAGATTTTTACCAGAGTATCGTCTATCATAAGGAGCCCGCGTCTAATGTGCGGACCGGCGCTACTACAGCCATCTGTGTTGATCTGAGTAACCGCGCCATTTATAACAACCGGATTGAAACCTGGAAGCCGGAGTATACACTCGCTTAGTATAACCGAATCTTAAGCAAATTCTTCCCTGCTGGTCCTGCACCACCGGTGGCAGGACCTCTGCTGCCCATCTATTATCGAAGAAAAAAATGTACTTTTAAGTACATTTTTTGAATTTTTCTTTTATATTCGCCTTGTAACTTTTCGTCTTAGTCAAATCATATCTCCAATGATAGGGGTGGGCTATTTATACAAAATCATCTTCGCGCGCAAGCCAAAAAATCCGGTCTGATTCGGTTGGGTAACCTGTTGATTTCTTGTTCTAACTAAACTAACTGCAATGAAACTGCTTATTTGTTGCTGGCTGGGTATATTTTGTCCCGGCGTATTCCTGTGTGCCCAGAATTACACTTCGGAAAAACAGTTTTCGCCGCTGGCAATTGGCGATACGGTTCCCGCCGATCTTAAACTTAATAATCTGATCAATTATCCGGTTTCTGAATTCCAGTTATCCGCGTTGAGGGGCAAAGCTGTATTACTTGATTTCTGGGCGTCCTGGTGCAGCGCCTGTATTAAAGCACTGCCAAAGCTGCAACAGATTCAGGAACATTTCGATGGCAAACTGGAGGTTCAGGTGGTAGCCTATGAGCCAACTCCAACGGTGAAGAATTTTCTTTCGAAAAACGAAATCGGCAAGCAAACCAGCCTTCCGTTTATTACTCGCGATACGATTTTCAAAAAGCTGTTTCCTCATCGTTTTATACCTCATATTGTATGGATTGATGCCAAAGGCATTGTCAGGGCTATTACCGATGCGGAATATGTGACTGTTCAGAATGTGGCTGCTTTAGTGAAAGGTGAGTCAATCGCGCTGCCTGAGAAAAAAGATGTCTTAAACTATTCCGGAAAATATCCCCTGTTGGAGAATAAGAACGGAGGAGAAGAAGGATTACTGATTTACCGCTCCTTATTCACCGCTTATATTGATGGTTTGTTCAGTGGTCGTGACATCTATGTGAACCGCGACAGTACTACCAGGCGGATAACATATATGAACGCGTCACTGCTTTCTCTTTATTATGCTGCGGCTATCCGCGATCTGCCTTCTTCCAATCGGATAGTGCTGGAAGTGGAAAACAGGTATCGGTATATTGATACAACATCCGGGTTGATCGATTGGAAAAACTGGGCAAAAGACAACATATACTGTTATGAACTCACTGTTCCGTACGAAACATCTGAGCGGCGAATACGTGAATTAATGCTGGCTGATTTAAATAAGACATTCAATCTGAATGGCAGGATTGAAACCCGTGCGGTTCAAGTCATGGCCATTGTGCAAAAAGGCGAAAAGTCAAGCACTGTCTTATCTGAGGCAGAAAGCATGAAAGCCAAAAGGATAACAATACCGGAATTAGTTAGAACGCTGAATAACTATATCATCGGAAAGCCCCTTATTCCTGTCATACTTGATGAGTCTAA
The DNA here is from genome assembly GCA_036562745.1 of Flavihumibacter sp. Classification (GTDB taxonomy): domain Bacteria; phylum Bacteroidota; class Bacteroidia; order Chitinophagales; family Chitinophagaceae; genus Flavihumibacter. The sequence goes on along the minus strand of DATCJQ010000535.1, from coordinate 1,344 downwards.
CTATCATGAGCCGATCGAAGTGGATCTGGATTTCGATCAGCGGATACCCATCGCTGATCTGCGAAAACAACTTCTGCGAAATGGATTCGACCTTATTGAAGTGGAACGTATCCTTCCTGTTTTTGTGTTAACTGAAAACTCTTTCAATGACAAAAAAATTAAACAGCCATGAGAAAATTTGTTATAGTCTTTTTGTTTGCCATCTTTGGCTATTACGCTTCCGGCCAGAATGGTACAACGGTTATATCCGGCAGAATAATTGATGAAGCGGGTACCGGCATTGGTAACGCCACCATCCAGGCCCTAAAGGGTGCTGCAAAGACGGTTTCCTCCGACGACGGATCCTTCCGTCTTTCATTGGATGATTTACAGGACAGTCTGCTTATCAGTCATATTGTGTATGAGACACAAAAGAAGGCCGTGAATGGCAGGCAATATCTGGTTATAGTGCTACCGCTAAAAACAGGCGCGCTCGACGGAGTGGAAGTCAGTACGGGTTACCAGTATATCGGCCGCGAGCGTGCTACCGGTTCATTTGCCCATGTAGATAATAAGACGCTCAACCTGCAGGTGAGTACGGATGTCATAAGCAGGCTCGAGGCCACTGCCAATGGTTTGCTGATCGACCGGACTACCAATAACGGACAACCGATGATCCGTGGGCTTAGCACTATACAGGGTCCCAGGGATGTGCTAATCATTCTCGACAATTTTCCGTATGAGGGTGATTTGGGAAATATTAATCCCAATGATATTGAATCCATCACCATATTGAAAGATGCAGCCGCCGCTTCCATCTGGGGGAGCCGCGCCGGCAACGGTGTGATCGTAATTACCACGAAAAAGGGCCGATACAAACAACCGGTTTCGATCGAGATGAACAGCAGTATTTCCATTGCGAATCCGCCTGATCTTTATTATCTCAACCGGATCAGCTCCGCAGAAGTAATTGAAGTGGAGAAAATGCTATTCGAAAATCAGTACCGTTTCTATGATACGGCCACTCAGTCAAGACCACCTTTCTCGCCCGCATATGAAATCCTGTTTAAACAAAGGGCCGGTCAATTGTCGGAGGCAGAGGCAAATGCACAGTTAAATGCACTTGCACGGATCGATATAAGGGATCAGTACAATAAATACATCTATCAAAAAGCTTTAAACCAGCAATACTCGTTGAATTTTCGCGGGGGAACCGATTATCTTTCCTGGATATTATCTGCAGGGTATGACCGGAATATCGGGTCAACGGCCAATAGCTTTGACCGGCTGAACCTCAGATGGAACAACAGTTTCAAGCCCCTTAAGGGATTGCAGATATCCACGGGAATATACTATACCCAAAAC
>DATCJQ010000056.1:0-13154 GCA_036562745.1 Flavihumibacter sp. | reverse complement strand
GCGTGAATGCACCCAGCCCATACATTATCAGGATGCCACCAAGCATCAGCAGAAACAATTGCCATCGCTTATGAAAATCGGATATGAAACGGGGGACGAGCACCGCTCCCACTGCCAGCACCCCCAGTGCGGGCAAACTGCCTATCAGGCTGCCGGGCACCACCAGCATCAGGAACATCGGCTCACCCGTTTCTCCGGCGAGAAGGATGACGGCAACCAGTAAAAAGGCGAACATCAAGCCGGTGAAGAACCAGATCTTTAACACCATCCCCGCTACCGAACTAATCCTATACAAAGCACTTTGCATTTCAAAGTATTTAGACAAAAAAATTATTGTACTGAACGAATCATTTTTTCAAGCGCATCGAGGTGAAGCTTGAAGGCCTTCTCCCCCGCTTTGGTTACAGAATAGGAGGTATTGGTCTTTCTTCCGATAAAACCCTTCTGCACCTTGATATAGCCATTTTCCTCCAGCGTTTTAAGGTGCGAAGCCAGGTTTCCGTCGGTAACCCCGATCAGTTCCTTCAGCTCGTTGAAATTCAGGCTTTCATTTACGAGCAGTGAACTCATAATACCCAGTCGGATCCTGCTGTCAAAAATTTTATTGAGTTGTTCTATCGGATTCATATCAGGCGAGCTTATTTCCGTTCATATCTCCACCACATAGCCACCCCGTAAAGGATGTGCAATATACCAAAACCAAAGGCCCAGACAAGCAGTCCCTGCTGCGGATACCAGAGACAAAAAATGCCGGCCAACAACTGCCCATACCCCAGAAAACGGATTTCGCCCACCGTGTATTTGCTTCCGTTCACCAGCGCCAGGCCGTAGAAAATCAGGCTGGTCGCCGGAATCAAGGAATAATCTTTCAAATCCATTAAACGAAGAATCACAATGCCGCCCACAACCATCGGCAGCAGGGTATTCCACATCAGCTTGCGGGCAGTGGGACTCCAGATCGCCACCCCCTCTTTCTTCGCACGGATATAAGTAAAAAGGAATGCGAGCCCCAGTGCCACCATAAACACCGAAGCCGCTACTGCAACCAGCTGCATCTTCAGGCAGTCACTACAGGCATCCGCGGTTCCGTAGCCATTATAATATTCTTTTATAAATATCCGGCCAGTCCATGCACCCACCAGCGCCGTCGTTCCCGCCGCTACCCCGCTCCAGCCGCTTAAACTGATGAACCGGCTGCTTTTTTCCATCATTTGCCGGATTTCCCGTATGTCCTGAACCGTAGTTGTTTCCATAAATAAGGTCGACTTGGTTAGTGTCAAAAAAAGCACTTTGTAATTCAAAGTAAATAAAGGGAATCCGAACTTCCAAATTTTCCTTTGTCACACAACTGTTAAAGTACCGCCTGCAAAGGCTAAACACAATAAAACCACCACTTGAAGTGTTAATTTTGTCATTCTATGGACAATAGACCCATTAGTTACCGTGTTGCCGGGTTATTTATTCTGTTAGTTTTATCAACCTTATCCACCCAGGCGCAGAAAATTATCAGGGGCTATGTGAAGGACAAGTTGAGCGAGGAAAGAATACCCTTTGCCTCCATGCAATTTCTTGGCTCCCAGCATGGCAAGCTGACCGATTCCTCCGGCAGCTTTATTTTCCATTTCAATGAATGGCCCACCGATACGCTGCTGGTAACCTATGTAGGCTATCAGGATTTCAAGCTGGCCATCCACCCCGATATGAGCCAGATTTCCGAAGATGGCCGGGTGATGGAGCTGGTCATTGGCATGGAACGCGGTAAATACACCGGCGAAGTGGTGGTGAAGCGCAAAATCGACCGCGGCTACCTGATGTGGAAGCGGATCAACAAACGAAAACCGTATAACGACCGCTATCGCTTCAGCAATTTCAGCTACGAACTCTACAATAAACTCGAACTTGATCTCAACCGGATCAATAAGGAGAAACTGAAGGAACTCGGACCGCTCAAACCCTTCGAGTTCATCTTCGATAATGTGGATACTTCAGAGGGGCAACCCTTCCTGCCCGTATATCTTACCGAAACGATTTCAGACTATTATTACCAGAAATCGCCCTGGAAAACCCGTGAAATTATCAAGGGAGTAAAAACCATGGGGGTGGAAAACGAAAGTATTTCCAAACTCCTGGGCGGCACCGAGCAGAATATCAATATCTACAACAATTTTATCCCGGTTTTTGATAAACAGTTTGTGAGTCCCCTGAGCGATAATGGTCCGGCGTATTATAATTACACCGTACTCGACACACAGTATGTAGCCGGGCAGCGGCTCATTCACTTTGTGTTCCGTCCGAAGCGTAAGGGCGAAAACACTTTCGAAGGCGATGCCTGGGTACACGATCCCACCTGGGCCATTCAGAAAATGACCCTGCACCTGAGTCGCGATGCCAATATCAACTTCATTGACAAACTTTCCCTGATCCAGGAGTTCTCCATGATTCAGGACAGCATCTGGTTTCTCTCCAAGGATAAGTTCGTAGCCGACATCGCGCCCATTGGCAAGACCCGTTTCGGGGTGATTGGCCGCAAGACCACCACCTATCGCAATGTTCAGGTGAACCAGCAGTTTATCCGCGACAGCATCGCCAAAAACAAAGTACAATCGGAGATCCTTTTCGCCGAAGGCGCCATGAAAAAGGCGGATGATTACTGGTCCGATTCGCGCCATGAATCGCTGAGCAAAAACGAGGCGGCCATTTATGCCATGATCGATACCCTGCAGAAAATGCCGCTGTTCAAGCGCTATGTAACCACCATCAATTTCCTGGCCACCGGCTATCGCGATGTGGGCAATTTTGAAATCGGTCCCTGGTACAACTGGTTCACGGGTAACCAGTGGGAAGGATTCCGTACCCGCTTCGATCTGGGCACCAATACCAGGTTCCACAAGGATCTTTACCTGCATGGCTATCTGGCCTATGGTTTCGGCGACCGGGCCTTCAAATACAAGGCTGAAGCCAAATACCTGTTCAGCCGGTCGCCGCGTTCGTATATCCATGGCAGTTATACCAAGGATCTCGACAACGGTCAGGTCTATTACGACGAAATCAGCACCGATAACATCTTCGCGCTGGCCATCCGCAAGCCCGGCATCCCGATCAAGTTCATGCAGATCAAGGAAGCCAAGCTGGAATATTTCAAGGAATGGTCGCCTGGCCTCTCCGCCACCTTTATCGGAACCCATAAGAGTTTTGATCCGCTGAAAAATCTGCCGCTGAAGGAGCTCTTCCAGGCAAACGGCGACAAAGGAACACCGCTCACCAATTTCGAAATGGCGCTGCGACTTCGTTTTGGTTATAACGAAAGATTCTTCGAAACCAGTTTTAACCGGTTCAGTTTGGGTAGCTCCTATCCCATTGTGGAATTCCTCTATGCACGTGGATTTGCGGGTGTGCTTAACAGTGATTACAACTACAACAAATATTATTTCAGTGTATCCGACTACATGAAGATCGCTCCCCTCGGAAGCCTTTACTACAACGTATTTGCAGGCCGCACCGAGGGTACGCTTCCCTATATGCTGCTGAATGTGGCTCCCGGTAACGAGATCTACTATTACAACAAATACGCCTTCAACCTCATGCAGCGTTTCGAGTATATACACGATCGCTTTGCGGGTTTCAATATTGAACACAATATCGGGAATGGCATCTTCCGGCTCATACCGGTAACGCGTAAGCTGAAGTTCCGCCAGTTCTGGAGTGCAAAGGGATTAACGGGCGATATCTCCGAAGCCAACCGAATCCTGAACTTCGAGAACAATGCCAACCAGTTCCAGAATTTGGATGGCAAAATGTACCTCGAACTGGGTACCGGGGTGGACAATATCCTGCGCGTTTTCCGGGTGGATTTTGTGTGGAGACTGAGTCCGCGGCCCCTGCCAGCCGAACGCGTGGGACGCTTTGGTATCTTCGGAAGTTTCCGCCTCGCTTTTTAGTCATCTCCTTAGTATCTGGCATTCAAAATACCGTTGGTATCAGGTGTCCGGCATCAGATTCTCATCGTTAATCCGATGCTTGGCAATTTTTGCTTATCTTTTTAAGCAAAAGTCCGATGCATGCCAGAAAAATTCATGTTAGCGCTCGACCAGGGAACCACCAGTTCAAGAGCTATTTTATTTGACAAATACGGGCAGATATGCCATGTAGCACAAAAAGAATTCACCCAGCATTATCCGCAACCCGGCTGGGTAGAACACGATGCCGAAGAGATCTGGGCCACACAGTTTTCCGTGATGGCAGAAACCATTGCAAAAGCCTCTCTATCCACCAGCGATATTGCTGCAATCGGCATCACCAATCAACGCGAGACCACTGTGGTTTGGGAGCGCTCCACATCCAAACCGATTTATAAAGCCATCGTGTGGCAGGACCGCCGCACGGCCGCCTATTGTGATCAATTGAAAGCAGAGGGACTGGCCCCCATGATCCAGCAAAAAACCGGATTGGTGATCGATGCCTATTTTTCTGCCACCAAACTGAAATGGATACTCGATAATATTCCCGGTGCACGCGAGAAAGCCGTTAAGGGAGAACTCGCCTTCGGCACCATCGATTCCTGGCTGAGCTGGAAACTCACCAATGGCAAAAAACATGTGACCGATGTGTCCAATGCCAGTCGCACGATGCTCATGAATCTGGAAACCTGTGAATGGGACGGTGAGCTGCTGCGGCTGTTCGACATTCCCGCTGCCATGCTGCCCGAAATCATTCCCAGCAGCCAACTGTACGGAGTAACGGAAGCGGTTGTATCCAATGCAAATATTCCGCTCGCGGGCATTGCGGGTGATCAGCAGGCGGCATTATTCGGACAGCAATGCACCATTCCCGGTATGGTGAAAAACACCTATGGTACCGGATGTTTTATGCTGATGCATACCGGCGACCGGATTGTGCACTCGAAAAACAATCTGCTTACCACGGTAGCCTGGAAAATCAATAACCGGGTGGAATATGCCGTGGAGGGATCCATCTTTATCGGTGGTGCCGTAGTGCAATGGCTGCGCGATGGATTGCATCTGATCCGCAAATCCTCGGAGGTGGAGGCATTGGCCAACCAGGTGAGCGATACCGACGGGGTGTATATCGTGCCGGCATTTGCGGGACTCGGCGCACCGCATTGGAATCAGCATGCCAGAGGTACCATATTGGGCCTAACCAGAGGCACGACGAAAGCGCATATTGCCCGTGCCAGCCTGGAGAGTATCGCCTACCAAACCATGGATGTGCTCAAAGCTATGGAAGCCGATGCACAGCTTCCCATTAAGGAGCTCCGCGTGGATGGAGGCGCCACCATCAATGATATGCTCATGCAGTTTCAGTGTGATCTACTGCAGGTGCCGGTGAAGCGTCCGGAAGTATATGAAACCACGGCCCTGGGTGCGGCTTATCTGGCCGGACTGGGGGTAGGCTTCTGGGAAAGCACGGCCGATATACAGCAGCAATGGAAAATTGCGAAGGAGTTCCAACCCCAACGCACAACCGAAGACATGCAGCCCTATATCAAAGGCTGGAACCGGGCGATCAAGGCGAGCATTGCCTGGGCTAATGAAAATTGAAATTCAGGTTTAGACACTAATCCGAAAGAACACATTATTCATCAAATATTTAATAAGCAACGAGGGCATGAAGAGGGAAGAGATGATTGAACAACTAAAGCGCCAGGATCAATGGGATTTCTGCATCGTGGGAGGCGGCGCAACCGGGCTGGGTATTGCCATCGATGCAGCTACACGCGGTTTCAAAACCCTGCTGATCGAACAGGCTGATTTCGCCAAAGGCACTTCCTCGCGATCCACCAAACTGGTGCACGGGGGTGTGCGCTATCTACAGCAGGGAAATGTAAAACTGGTGATGGAGGCGCTCAGAGAAAGAGGCCGCCTTCGCAGGAATGCACCACATCTCGTAAAGAACCAGTCCTTTCTCCTGCCTAATTACAAATGGTGGCAGGGACCATTCTATGGACTCGGATTAAAACTCTACGACTGGATGGCCGGTGATCTGGGATTGGGACCATCGGTGTGGTTATCGCGGGAGGAAACCCTGGAACGCGCACCCACTCTGGATCCGGAGGGATTGAGAGGCGGAGTATTGTACCACGACGGACAGTTCGACGATGCGCGGCTGGCCATCAACCTGGCGCAAACTGCCGCCGATCACGGAGCGGTGGTACTCAATTACGTGAAAGCCACCCGCCTGCTGAAAGAAAATGATAAACTAACGGGAATCGAGGCAACCGATGTGTTTAACGGTGATGTATATCCGATAAACGCAAGATGCACCATCAATGCAACCGGCGTATTTACCGACCATTTGCGTAAGGTGGATAACCCCGCGAAAGAACCGGTGCTGGCGCTGAGTCAGGGTACCCACCTGGTGGTGGACAAAAAATTCCTGCCGGGTGATACAGCCATCCTCATACCTGAGACTTCCGACGGACGCGTACTGTTTGCCGTGCCCTGGCACGATCATGTGATAATAGGCACAACCGATATTCCGGTAACACAGCCAAGTATGGAGCCCCTTGCCAGAGAAGAGGAAATCCAGTTTATACTTGACAATATCAAAATATATCTCGCCAGGGATCCCGAACGTTCGGATGTACAGGCCGTATTCTCGGGATTACGTCCCCTTGTAAAAGGAAACGCAAGCAATACGGCAGCCCTTTCGAGGGATCATTATATTGAAGTGAGCGAATCGGGACTGATCAGCATTACCGGTGGAAAATGGACCACCTATCGCAAGATGGCTGAAGATGCCGTGAACACAGCGATACAGCACCTGAGACTGGACCAACGTCCATGTATAACCGCAGAATTGCCGATTCACGGGGCGATGGAAGTTCCGAACTATTCCGATCATGGTTACTATTACGGAACCGATTGGGCGAAGATTCAAATCCTGATGAAGCAAGCGCCCGAGTTGGCCGAAACCATACATCCCAACCTGCCCTATACCAAGGCGGAAATTATCTGGGCAGTGCGTGAGGAAATGTGCATGACTGTAGAAGATGCTTTGTCGAGGCGCACCAGGGCTTTGCTGTTGAATGCAGGGGCAGCGATTACCGCCGCCACGGGAGTAGCTCAGTTAATTGCAAAGGAAAAAAACTACGACCGACAATGGGAGCAGGAACAGGTGGATCATTTCTGCAGTATTGCAGCGAATTATCTCGCAAAGTAAACGAACCAATCAGGCACAATTACCGATGATAAACCGACACTTATTCTACCATAACCAATGATACAGTAACAAGACATCCTTATAACAAAACCAACGATTGCCATATGAATCCTTACTTAGCTGAATTTATCGGAACTGCCATCCTGCTTGCTTTCGGAAACGGAGTGGTGGCCAATGTATTATTGAAACATTCAAAAGGAAATCAGGGCGGATGGATCGTCATCAGCTTCGGATGGGCCATGGCCGTGTTTCTGGGCGTACTGGCCGTATCACGGTTTAGCGGATCGCATCTCAACCCCGCAGTTACCATCTGCCTGGCTGCAGCCGGTAAATTCGACTGGACACTGGCACCGGGTTATATCCTCGCACAAACTGCCGGTGCTTTCAGTGGTGCCGTGATCACCTGGCTCTGTTATAAAGATCATTTCAAAGCCACCGATGATGTGGGTACGAAACTCGGCGTGTTCAGCACCATCCCGGCTATCCGGAACAAAGTCAGCAACCTGATCACCGAAACCGTGGCCACCGCCATATTCCTGTTTCTGGTGCTCCTCATCGTTGCCCCCTCCAATTCACTGGGTGCCCTCGATGCATTGCCGGTAGCCCTGCTCGTACTGGGGGTGGGATTATCGTTGGGCGGACCCACGGGTTATGCCATCAATCCCGCACGCGATCTTGGTCCACGTATTGCCCATTTCCTGCTGCCCCTGGGCAAAAAAGGCAGTAGCGACTGGGATTATGCCTGGGTGCCGATCCTTGGGCCAATTCTTGGTAGTTTTATTGCGGCATTTCTTTACAGGGCACTCGAGCTTTCGTAAGATTATTCCCGAAAAGATATTAATCATCGCAACCAACAACAACGCCATACAGTTATGAAACCATTTCTTAACCTTTGTTTATTCCTACTGATCATGTCAACAGCAAATGCGCAAAGTCCGGAAGAGAAACTGAAAAGTCTGGGTATCCAGCTTCCGGCAGTTACCAAACCGGTAGCCAATTATGTGAATGTGGTGCAAACCGGCAATCTGCTCTACCTGTCGGGAAAAGGTCCCATCGATGCCAATGGAAAAGATATCACTGGTAAATTGGGCAAGGATCTTTCCGTTGAGGAGGGATACGCCGCCGCCCGTACGGTTGCATTTAACCATATCGCCGTACTGAAAGATTATCTGGGTGATCTCAAACGTGTGAAGCGCGTGGTAAAAGTATTGGGCATGGTGAACTGTACCGATACGTTTACGCAACAACCCAAGGTGATGAACGGCTATTCCGACACCATGGTGGAAATCTTTGGCGAGAAAGGAAAACATGCCCGATCTGCTGTGGGTTTCAATGCCCTTCCCAACAATATTGCCGTGGAAGTGGAAGTGATTGTGGAGATCGAGCCCTGATCAATCATAGGGCATCAGGAGGCAGCGCGATCTGTCTGCACCATTAATCCTGCATTTCGATAAATGCCTCCAGTTGCTCTTCTAGTTTCGAGGCATCAAATAGTTCCTCGAAATACACACCAACCATTTGAGGGGGAGTCGGATCAATTTTCCCTTTAAGGGGATAGGGTCCGACCACTCCCAAATACTCCACGGGGCCATTATCGGTTTTGAAACTTGCTTTGTACAGATAGTATCTGTTTTTGGTGCGTCCATCGCTGAGCGTGATCTCATCAGCCAGACTAATTTCAAATTCGCCATACTCACCCCAGAGCTCACGGAAAAGATGTGACTCCGCCAGCGCTGATTGTTTTTTCAGTGCAGAAGGAAATAATTTGAGTTTGCCGGCTTCATCCAGTCTTTGGTATATTGATGCCCGGTAGAATGCATCATTGGCCAGGTTTTGCACGGCTTTCTCCTGCGGCTGCATCTTGTTTTCTAACTGGAAACGCACCGCATTGTATTGTACATCCTCATTGCTGTGCAGGGCGAAATGATCGAGACGCGCCATACTTTCAGCATCTCCCAATTTCGCCAGCAATTCAAGCAGCTGCTGAAAATAAACAGGCAGGGGTTGCGATTTGTCGAGCTGCTCTTCCATATAAAAATCAGCCAGGGCATGCAATTGCGGACGGAATTCCTCCACCGCACTGCGCTCAATCAATTTCTCTTCGTAGAGAGACAGCAGGTATCGCGGAAGTATTAACCGAAGAAGGCTGTCTTCCCTGTTTGCTTTTATCACCGGGAAAAGCTTAGCAGCCAGTTCCAAACTATCGTACATGGCATCGGCCAATAAGCCTGGATGCCCTGCCGCAGGCAATCCGCTTGCGAGCAATTGCGTAACTGCCTCATAACTTTCGTTCGTTTGCATCCGTGCCAGGAGGGAAAGCAGCGGATACTGCAGTTCAGCATTTCGTTCCTTCAAGCCTGGATACACTTCCTTCACAAAAGCAAGGGTGGATGCATCATTCAATCCGTGTAATCGATCCAACAGCATATCATGCGCACAGGTGGCACGATAACTGAAATCAATCATCGGATTCAATAGCGCCTGTTGCAGGTAGGGAATATCCTGCTCTCCTATTTCGATCCAATTAATGGCTTCCTTGGCCTCGCTGAAAATCAGCGAGTCGGGCAACATCAAATCGTTAAAGAGCCGACGCGCTTTGGTTTCTGTATAATGATTTGCCTTGCGGTCAAAGATCTCAAACGAATTGAACATTTCTTCATAAGCTGAACTGCGTGCTACTTCCTCCGACAAAATAGCAGACAGGGTATAGAGCGTATCGCCGCTTGCCATCTGGCGAACCCATTTAAAATTATGCGTACCATCCATTTTGATCAGGGCATCCGCGGCTGGCTGCCCGTTTTTCTGCTTCAGCTCATAGCGGCGCAGGCTGTCTTTCTCGCCGATATAAAACCCAATCTGATCGCGATAGAATGTGCTGTCGTTTTTGGCATAGTAATACCGATGCAGCGGTTCCTTCTGAATCCAGGCCGTGATGGCTGCGGTGGAATCATACATTTCGAATGTGAGGCTCTCTTCATCCTGACCGGATGTCCGTTCAAAATAATGCGGCGAACGAATCGAAATATTCTCATGTTTCGGTTGTCCATTTATGTTAGTCGAACCAACATAAGGCAATAACCGGATGCTGTTGATAAAACGTTTGGCTTCGGCCTCGCGTTCCTTACCGGGAAGGTATCCTGCCAACGCAGTATAACGTCGGTTGCCACGGTTGATTACGGCTACCTGGAAGTACACCGAATCTTTTTCCACCGCCGTACCCAGCACCACGAACACCGCAGGAAATCCCTGCACTTGTCCATGGCGATAGGATTTCACTTTATGAATGCCATTGGTTCGGTATTCGTTCACGAGTTCCTCAAAGAACAGGCTATCCAGACTCGAATAAAATCCCCGGCGATTCTGCATTAGGATTACCGAGTAATAACTCTGTGTACGAGCATCTACGCCCACATAGTTTTGTTTCGTCCACATGGAATCGTATTCAGAAACGCTCGACTTCAGTTGAACAGGCGCTTCATAACTAACCAGCATATCCTGATTCGTTGCCGTTTGCCATCCTCTTGCCGTAACCTGGTGCGGTTTTTTGTTCACCACGAAGGAATTGAAGAAGCTGCGGGTATCATTCATTTTCATGCCGGCTTCTGAAGTGGAGATAACAGCATTGAACACAACACCACCAGGCACCGCCTGCGTCATCAGGTTCACCCATCCGTCCCTGGTAATGGCTTCGAGCTGGCGGGCCGTACGACCATTGGACTTCGTTTCGGATGTACGCAACACCTTCTGTCCTTTTGCATAGTGCTTTACCATTAATGCACTGAGGGAATCGAGTTCTTCCTCACTGCGGTCTTCGAGGGGTATATAGCCGCTCATATAACCCGACATGCTCATCGCATCGAAATAAATGGCTAATTGGTTAAAAGTTTCGGTTGAAGTAACCACCGCCTCGCCCGGCATTTTAATGTTAAAATCTCCATCGTACAGTGTCAACTCCTTCCATTCCTGTTTGGCCGCATAATTCAGTACCGATTCCGGTTTGATGCGTTTGGAAGAGATCACCGGCTCTACGGTAAAACCGCGTTGGCGCAACAGTTGTATCATGCCTGAATCTCCGGAGAGGTGAGCGGCGCCCACGGCATAAAAACAGCTACGCACAGCCGAAATGCTGTCAATATTTTTTACCATGTTCAGATTACGCGTATTCAGTTTGTGCATGCCATACTCTCCGCTTGCCTGCGAGCTGATTTCCTGCATTCGGGAAATATCCTCGGAGAGATAAATACCCACAAAGCGATCGAGTATCTGTTTGCGCTGGGCGTCTGTTAAAAGTGCAGCCTGAATTTTTTCTTCCAGTTTATCGGGATCTGATTTTTTACCGATCTGATCTTCTGGTTTCTCCAGTGCGCCAATCCACTTGCCTTCGCGTTTAGCCAACCCATAGAGAAAAGCATCTACGATGGTAGGCATGTCATCCGACTTACGAAAGGCAGCAGCCCAGGATTCGCCCGCTTTCTCAAGCTCACTGTAGTTGATCTGCTCCAGTTTTTTTCTGAATTTTTTCTCCAGTGGGGCGCGGTATTTTTTCTTAAGCTCCTCCGACAGCAGATCTTTCAGCATGGTTTGATCCTGCTTTTTGGATTCTTCCCCAATCATTTTGGTGACGATGCTGCTGAGATCATCCATGTTCAATTCCCCGGCAAAGCCTTCGACGCTACGCAGACTTTCATACAGCGAATCGGTGAAGTGGAAAAGCCGCCGGTCCTGCAGGTGCATGGTGCCGTAGAGATACGAGTTTCCCTTAACGGAGTTACCGCTGATTCTCCACAACAAGGTAGAGGGATTTGCCTGCTTCTGCTGAGCAGATAAAATATGGGAAATGCCTATCAGTGCCAGGATTAAGGTCAAACGCATCATAAAGGTATTGATCGCCCAAAATACAACAGGAATCCTGTGCCTGCAAGCTTTCTTTGCGCCCAGGACGTTTTTGCCCACTTCCCTTTCTACGCGCTACGATAAACTGCGTACGGCTTACCCGAGTTCGGTTTTGATGGACTCCAAAATGATGCGGCAGGCTTTTTTGATTTCGCGTTCGGTGATGGTCAGCGGTGGCGCAACCCGCATACAGTTGGCGCCAAAGAGGAACCAGTCGCTCAGCACCCCGTTTTCGATACAGCGATCGATTATGCGTTTATTGATTTCGAAGCTTTCGAATTCCAGGGCCATGATAAGTCCGGCCGAGCGGATGGCCTTGATGGCGGGATGTTTTAATTCTTTCAGGAACAGTGCAGCCTTTTTCGGCACTTCCGCAATCAGCTCTTCTTTTATCAGCACTTTCATGGCTGCGAGTCCGGCTGCGCAGCTCACAGGGTGACCGCCGAAGGTGGTGATATGTCCCAGTACCGGGTTAAGGGTAAGCTGGTCCATGAGCGATTTATCTGCGATGAAAGCCCCCAGGGGCATGCCGCCTCCCAGCGCCTTGCCCAGCAGTACGATATCCGGTACCACATCGTATGCTTCGAATCCCCAGAGCGTTCCGGTTCTTCCGAATCCGGTCTGGATTTCATCCATAATCAGCAGGGTGCCGGTTTCCTTGCAACGTTTGCGGATGGCCTGGAGCCAGGATTTCTTCGGCGTATAGATTCCTCGTTCAGCCTGTACGGTTTCGAGAATAATGCATGCTGTTTGTTCATCGATCTTTTCTATTACCGAGGGATCATTGTACTCGAGGTGCAGCACGCCAGGCAGCAGCGGGCGGTACGCGTTGCGCCAGTACTCATCGCCCATAATGCTCAGCGCACCCTGAGTGGAACCGTGATAAGACTGATTAAATGCAATCATATTGGGTCTTCCCGTGACCCGTTTGGCGAGTTTCATCGCCCCTTCCACCGCTTCTGCGCCCGAGTTGGTGAAGTAGACCGAGTTCAGGCTATTGGGCAGGTGTTTGGTGAGATAGCTGGCATAGGCCACTTCGGGGGTTTCCACAAATTCGCCGTAGACCAGCAGGTGCAAATAAT
>DATCJQ010000010.1:0-1777 GCA_036562745.1 Flavihumibacter sp. | reverse complement strand
GCTATAAACAACTGGCAGCCTCCTCCCTCGTGATCAATGCCATCGGTATCCCCTTCGTTATTGGTATCGGGATGACCATCTCCGTTTCACAAATGGTTTCGCTGGCGCATGGCCGCCGCGATTCGCAAAAGGTTTCGCACTACCTGTTCAACGGGTTTGTACTCTGCGCCGTGACGGCCGTACTGATTTCGATGAGCCTGGTGCTGGGGCGCGATTTTCTCCGTCACCTCGGACAAGACCCCGAAGTGGTGGAATATGCACTGCCTTTTATGAAGCTAATGGGACTTTCCATCATACCCATGCTGCTGTTTATGACCCTGAAACAGTTTACTGACGGTCTCGAATACACGAAAACAGCCATGGTCTTATCGCTCTGCGGTATGCCGCTTAATATCCTGCTGAACTGGTTACTGATTTACGGGAACTGGGGGTTTCCGCGGCTGGAGCTCCAGGGCGCGGGCTATGCCACCCTCATCACACGCTCCATCCTCTTTATCGTACTGGCCATCGTGATTCTCCGACACAAAACCTTCTGGCGTTATATTGCCGTTAGCGGTCGTCAATGGAAACTGAAAATGAAAACGATGCGGGAATTGCTGTATATCGGAATCCCGAGCAGCCTGCAGGTGGGCATGGAAGCCGGGGCCTTCGCTGTATCGGGCATTATCATAGGTACCATGGGCGCGGTGGCACAGGCAAGTCACCAGATTGCGCTCAGTACTGCTTCCTTCACCTTTATGGTGTCCATGGGACTGGCCCAGGCGGGTTCCATCCGCGTTAGCAATGCGTTCGGACGACGTAACTGGTCCAAAATTTCGGTTATTGGTAACTCCACCCTGCTCACCGCGCTGTTTTATGGAATCTTCTGCTTCATCACCTTTATGGTTTTGCGCCACCAGATTCCTCTCTTCTTCAATAAAAATGCAGATGTGGTGGCCCTGGCATCGGTGCTGCTCATGTTCGCCGGATTCTTCCAGATTTCCGACAGTACCCAGGCCATTGGCGCGGGATTGCTTCGTGGTATCAAGGACGTGAAAATGCCCACCCTACTGATCGGGATCGCTTATTGGGTGATCGGCATTCCCCTGGGTTATCTGTTCGGCTTCAAACTGGACATGGGTACCCAGGGTATGTGGATTGGTTTGATTGCCGGACTCACGTTCGCTTCCCTCTTCCTGGTGATTCGTTTCCTCCGCATGAGTAAACAGGGACTGAAGGAGAGCGCGCATTAAAAAGCCCCGGCATAGAGATGCCAGGGCTGATTGTACTATATATCCCTAGTTGAATACTCGAAACGAGTCAATTCACCATGTTGACGGATGGCTTAGGACGGGTCCTCCACTGTACCATTCACGATGTATTTGATCTGCGGTTCGCGACCATCGCCTTTTTTGCGCGGATCACCAATCAGCAGGATGGTATAAGCTTTATTAGCTTCTATCGAGATGGTGCGGCTCAGACTCACCCCGGCTCCGTTATCAGCACTGATTTGCAAGTTGCCGGTTGGCATCGATGCAAAATCGGTCACCGTATTAAAGGAGGCGGTAGTGGGCAGTTCCTTCGATCCCGAAGCCAATTTAACCGTAAAGGCGGCAGAATCCGGAATGGCCTGTATATAGCGTACCAGCGCTTCGCCGGACTCGGGCAGCAAGGTATCGAGATGATCGTTCACCACGATATTGGTATATACCTCATCTGCTCCGGTAAAGAACAGACTGTAATACTTGCTGGAATCGAAACGTTGTGCCGCCAGTGAGGCCAATTCAGCGCCGGTTCT
>DATCJQ010000573.1:0-1814 GCA_036562745.1 Flavihumibacter sp. | reverse complement strand
ATTCAACACCATGCGTAAGGCCATCACCCATCTGGCAAGCAATGGATCGATTATCAATATCACCACGTCAGTAAGCCGCCTGATTGCCCCCACTTATGGAACCTATTCAGCAAGCAAAGTGGCCGTGGAACAGATGTCGAGAGTTCTGTCGCGTGAAATCGGTAGAGGCATTAATGTCAATTGCGTTGCACCAGGCCCCACCAACACAACGCTTTTCACCAATGGGAAATCACAGGAAACCATCGAGCGGCTGGCCGCCCTGAACCCTTTCAACCGGATCGCCGAGCCTGCCGAAATAGCCGGGGTGGTTGTATTTCTGGCCAGCGACGAAGCAAAATGGATCAACGCCCAAACCATTGGCGTAAACGGAGGAATGGCCTGATCATTCAGATCATTGATTAATCCGCCAACAGCAGCTGAAACTCTTTTCGGGTATCGGCATTCGGTTCGTGCTCACTCAGAAACAGCACCTCCTGTTCTATCTCCTGCGACCAGTTCACCCTTTTCCATTTTTGTAAAACAAGGATAGCTTTGTTTCGGATGGCCGTAGCGGGGCTCCTTAATGCAGCCAACAAGAGTTTCTCCCCTTTTCCCGGATAATCTTTAAGGAATGCAACAGCGTATTCCAGGCTTAGATGTTTATGATACTCCTTACCGTAGGACAAATTATCCTTCGCTCCTGTTGATATCTCCTCAAGCGGCAGGTTATTCACCGCGAAATCAATAATCCGCTCGGGATTATCCACTTTACCGTAATTATAAATGTTCAGCCAGGTCGAGCTGTCGACCGGATTTCGCTGCAGCCGATTCCAATAACTCTCCCATAAATCAATCCCCAGCCTGGGCGCTGCCTCCGTCCCTTCCCAATAGAGCGTGTTATCATCGCTTTTCAGTGCCTCCAGGGCAAGCTGCCTCCAGTCGCGGCTGTTCTGTAAACCCACAATATCGATCAGGCAGTTGGAGATGATGTCTTCATTCCAGCCATTGTCGCCCTGCTGGCCCAAATCATCCTGTAGTTTCTCCAGGAACTCCTTCATTTTATGAAGCAGATTGAAAATCCGGATATCGGCCCCATGCAAATTTGTATGTCTGATAAGATCCTGCACTACCTGGGCTGCGTGGACATATTCGTAAATTGTTTCAGCCGGACTGTTTTCATCTAAAAGTGCGTTGAGAATATCAGTGGCTGAGAGATAGAGTTCTTCATCGATCTTTTGCTCCGCCAGTTTCAGATGCAACTCTCCATACAGTGCGCAGGGATAAGCCAGGTACTGATACATTATTTCGTTCCTGTATCCTTCCCTCACCAGCCAGTCTTTTATTGGAGCTTTTAAGTTTTCATGCGCCAGGCGCCAGACCACCTGAATCCGCCCCCAGCCCTTTACCTTTTTAGCCAGATCCCAGAGTAGATCATCAGGGTTTCTCGCCAGGTTGATTATGGCTACGGTAGCATAAACAGTGAATTCATCATGCAGTCCCAATAATTTGATCACATCCAGCGCAGCGCTTTTCTGACAAACGCCCAGAAGGGCAATGCCCAGTTTTACAGCATTTCTTTTATCAGATCTGGTAGCCAGATCCCGTGCATACCGGAAGAGATAGGGTTCGATGGGAAGTCCTTCCCGATAGATTGCTTCAAGCAATTCATCAATCACCCCCATTACGGAACCGCTGTCCGCCGCCAGTTCGTAAAATTCTGCATCGCTCCTGCTATCACCATTTTCCGCAATTCGTTTAAGAGGAAAGAAAAGCTCCTGAACAAGCTTTTTCGCATCTTCCGATTCTGACGAACCAAACATCGTATCCGTCAATCC
>DATCJQ010000572.1:0-6256 GCA_036562745.1 Flavihumibacter sp. | reverse complement strand
CTATCGCGAAGTGGTGGATCGTCCCAAGCATCGGTAACCACATTTACCCGACCCACATTTACCCGTCGGGAACCCTTAATATCCGGTAACCTCTTCTCCGGCGAGGGCCTGTTTGTTGTACTTGTTACGATAGGCAATCGGATTGAGCCCCGTGATCTTCTTGAATAAGGTGCGGAAAGCCTTGGTATCGGTATAACCCACATCGTACATCACTTCGTTGATGTTTTTCCGGGTGGCTTCGAAACTCCGCTTGGCGGCTTCCACCTTTACCCGCTGGATATATTCCGCCACGGTATTGTTGGTGGCCTGGCGGAAACGGCGTTCGAGGCTACGGCGACTGATCGACACCAGCTCAGCCAGCTGATCCACGGTGAGTTTTTCGGTATAATATTTTTCGATGTATTCCTGCACCCGCTTCACCTCTTCATCGGGATGGTCTTTCTGGCCGTTGAAAATCGCGAATACCGACTGGCTGTTCCGGTCAATATCAATGGCAAAATATTTCGAGGCCAGGATGGCGATTTCGCGGTTGGTATATTTCTCCAGCAGGTAAATCAGCAGGTTCCAGTAGGAATTGGCGCCGCCGCTTGAATAAATGCCTTTTTCCTCGGTGATGATATGTCCCTCCATAATGCTGACCTCGGGGTAACGATCCTGGAATTCCTGATAAAAAGCCCAGTGGGTGGAGCATTTTTTACCATTGAGGAGTCCGGTTTCAGCCAGCAGGAAGGCACCCAGACAAAGCGTCGCGATTTCGGTTCCCTTCTCAAATTGTTCTTTCAGCCAGGGGATATAACCGAGATTCTTTTCAATGACCGGCCCGACGGGATTGGAAATCGCCGGTACGATAATCAGGTCGGTTTTATCCACCTCCGTTATCAACTTGTCGGCCTGGATGGAGAAAATGCCTCCCAGCAGATGGGTGGTTTTGTTCATGGCCACCAGCTGCACATCGAACAAAGCGGGTTGGCCCTGGGCTTCCAGGAACTGGTTGGCAGTCGTAAACAGGTACCTCGGGTCGGCCACTGCTTCCATCACAGCGCCTTCGGGCACGAGGATTGATATCGATTTCATACATTGAAATTAATCAAATATGTGACGGAAACCACCCGCTAATCCGTCGCAATTCACAATCAGGCGTTTGCGCGGATAGCGGAACTTTGCAGAAATGATTACCCTGATGCGTCACATGATCACCTACCTGAGTTTCAACGGCAACTGCCGGGAGGCCATGCTTTTCTATCAGGATTGTCTGGGTGGCGAAATCAGTTTCCAGACCATCGGGGAAACCCCGGTAGCGCATAAATTGCCGGCCTGCATCCAACATTTTATTCTGAATGCGACCCTGACGAAAGACGACTGGATTCTGATGGGTACGGATATGGTGGCCGACGAGGGACTGATCCGCGGCAACACGGTTTCGATATTGCTGGAGTGTCGTAATGAGGAAGAGATGCGCCGCTGCTACAAAAAACTTTCCGCGGGAGGTGCCCGCACCCAGGAGATCGAACGGACTTATTGGGGTGCCCTCTTCGGCGGATTAACGGATCGCTATGGAAACCACTGGCTGCTCAAGTCCACCGACTACGAGCTCGTGCCCTGGTGATGCCGCCGTTTCCTTTGTACGCTCGTTCCCTTCGTTCCCTTCGTTTCCCTCGTTTCCTTTGTTCCCTCGTCCCCTTCGTTCCCTCGTCCCCTTCGTTCCCTTTGTCTCCTCCTCCTATTGGCCCCTTCTTATCACTTGTCCGCTTCGGGTTCCAATGTGCCTTCCTTCCTCCAGCGTGATTTCTCCGTTAACGATTACATAACTGAACCCCACTGAAAACTGGTGCGGGGCGGTGAATTCCGCCTTATCGGCAACCGTATCGGGATCAAAAACCACGATATCCGCCGCCTTCCCTTCCATTAACAAACCGCGGGAGGGAAGATTGAATTTCTGCGCCGCGAGGGAAGTCATCCTTCTGATCGCTTCTACGAGCGTTATGATTTTTTCTTCCCGAACATATTTCCCGAGAATCCGGGCATTGGTTCCATATCCACGGGGATGCGGCATGCCGGTTCCGTCCGAAACCCCCGCATCGGCACCCACCATATTGTTGGGATAGGCCATGAAATAGCGGAGATCGTTTTCGTTCATGCTGTGATACACCATCTGCGCGCCGCCGGCATTGATGAGGTCCAGCACCGTTTTGATTTCTTCCTTCACCTTGTTCTTCCGACCCTTGAGGAGATTGATCTCGGTAATGGATTTGCCATCATAACTCGAATCGGCTCCGTGACGCGCCACCACAGCATGACTGTAATTGGGATACTTGTTTCGCTTCAGCATTTCCAGCATTTCCTTCTCGATCCGGGCTTTGGTTTCCGGGTCGGCAAGTCGTTTGCGGATGGAATCGAGTCCGCCCGACTGTGCCCAATCGGGCAATTGCGTATTGAGATTGGTGCTGCTCGCGGTGTAGGGGTATTGATCGATGGTTACATCGTATCCCTGCTCCCTGGCTTTTTTGATATAGCCCAGGGTTTCGGTGGAGCGCCCCCAGTTCGCACGTCCGGCCACCTTGAAATGCGAGATCTGCACCGGCAATCCGGCCTGACGCCCGATTTCGATGGCTTCGTCGATGGCTTCCGCCACCTTGTTCCCCTCGCTGCGGATATGCGATGCGTAAATGCCTCCGTGTTTGGCGGCTACTTTTGCCAGACTCACCACTTCCTCGGTTTTGGAGAAAATGCCCGGCAGGTAAATCAGACCTGTGGACAAACCCACCGCCCCATCGCGCATGGCTTTGTCCATCAGGTTATCCATTTTTTGCTGATGTTCCGCAGTGATGGGGATGTTTTCGAGTCCCACTGCCAGCCGGCGTATGGTGTTATGTCCCGCAAGCGATGCGACATTGATGGATGTTTTCGCACTGTCGATCTGCCGGAAAAACTCGCCGAGGTCATCGGCCGCAGAGCCGCAGTTTCCCGTGATGATGGTGGTTACCCCGTCATAAATGAAATTATCCGCCGTGGGCTTTTTGAAGATGCTGCCCTCCACGTGTCCGTGTACATCGATGAAT
Source organism: Flavihumibacter sp. (assembly GCA_036562745.1). Classification (GTDB taxonomy): domain Bacteria; phylum Bacteroidota; class Bacteroidia; order Chitinophagales; family Chitinophagaceae; genus Flavihumibacter. The sequence goes on along the minus strand of DATCJQ010000572.1, from coordinate 3,197 downwards.
CCGGGGGCGATTACCTGCCCCTTGACGTCCACCACGCGACGGGCGGATTTCTCTTTGAGCTGTCCCACCGCCGCGATCTTTCCGTCTTTTATGCCGAGATCGCCATAGAACCAGGCGTTTCCGGTCCCGTTGATGATTTTTCCGTTGGTGAGCAGGAGGTCGAAATCCTGTGCTTTTACATTTGGGGATAGTAGCAGCCCTGCCGCGAGGACCGTTATCAGTTTTTTTCGGTTAAACATCGCTGTGAATTGTACTTTAAGTTAATGATAAGACAGGAATCGCAGGGTGGTAAGCGCATAAAAACGGATTCGACCGGGGTAAAAAAGAATTAAAAAATGGCAGGAATAAAATGCGCAGATCAGTTTAATTGGCGCAAATTAGCGGCAATTCTAAGGTTATGAAACGTCATTGTTTTGCGCTGGATCTCAAGGATGATCCGGAACTGATTGCCAAATACGAGGAATATCATCGCGCCGTGTGGCCGGAAATACTGCAGTCGATCCGCGATGCGGGGATTCTGAATATGCAGATCTATCGCACCGGCAACCGCCTCTTTATGATCATGGAAGTGAGTGACGATTTCGACGGCGCTGCCAAAGCCGCCGCCGATGCCGCCAATCCCCGCGTGGTGGAGTGGGAAACCCTGATGGACACCTTCCAGCAACGCCTGCCCTGGGCCGCCCCCGGACAGAAATGGGTCCCCATGCACCAGATTTTTAGTCTTCTCTAATTCCTTACCCGACGGGTACCCGTCGGGTAAATTTCGCGTTCAGCCGTATTTCCGAATGGCTGGAAAATGCACACCTAGTTGAATATCAATTAGTTGAAAATTTTACGGGATTTTACCTACCCGTCGGGTACCCGACGGGTGCCCGACGGGTGGCTATTCGTTTTTGATGATCTTGTTGATTTCGGCTTCGGTGGATTTCAGCTTTTGCTGGCAGTAGCTGACCAGCTCGGTGGCGCGTTTCACCTTGGCGGCAAGCTCATCCACCGAAATCGTTTCGTTCTCGAGCGCGATTACAATTTCCTGCAGTTCGGCATAAGCCTGTTCATAGCTTAAAGGGATCTCCATGATAGGGTAATTTTTTATTGACGGTGGCATCCAGCTCGGTTGCCGACAGAATAATTTTGATGTTGTCTCCCGTGCTCACCTGATCCGCACGGGCACTGATTTTCCCATCCACCATTACGAGCGCGAACCCGCGGGCCAGAATCTTTTGAGGGGATGCCATATCGAAGAGTTTTCTCAGGTGTGCCAGTTCCTGCTCGCGATGGCGGATCAGGTGGCGGGTTTGCATGGCCAGCCGGGGAGCAAACTGTTTCAGTTCCTGCTGCTCGTGCAGGAGGCGCTGTGCCGGAAGAGTACGAATTCGCATATCGGCTTCGGCAAGGAATTGTTGCTGCCGGTGAATCAGCTGCTGACTTCGGTAACCAATTCCAGCACCGGCCTGCTGCAGCGCTATTTTGTGATCGCCGAGCAACAGTTTTGCCTGCTGGCGGATCTGCTGTTCAAATCCCAATAGGTCCGTTTCAAATTGACGGTTTCGTTCAATAATGAATTCAGCCACTGCCGTGGGTGTTTTGAATGCAGTATGTGCCACGAGATCGGTGATCGTTTCATTTTTCTGGTGACCGATCCCCGTAAAAACCGGAAACGGACAGGAGGCGACGGCTGCGGCTACTTCCAGTTGATCAAATAACAGGAGATCCGTTGCAGCACCGCCACCACGGATCACCACCACGGCATCGTAATCGAGTCCGGATTCCCGGGCCTGCTCCGCGACCTCTTCCATCGTTTCGGCGAAAGCACGGGCATTGTTTTCGCCCTGAACCGTCACGAAAAACGGATGCAACTCAAACCGGTACCCGAAACTGTTATGATTCAGACTGTGGAGAAAATCTTCGTAGCCGGCGGCTGAAGCGGAACTTAAAATCGCCAGTCGCTGGAGCACGGGTGCCGGTTCCAGTTCCTGATTGAAACTTTTCAGCTGTCCCTCTTCCTCCCAAACCATATCGGGATAATCCGTCAGCAGCTTCTGAATCGTGGCCTGCTTCTGTTGTTCGAGTTTACCCAGCGTAAAACGCGGATCGATATCATGGAGGGTAAGTTTCAATCCGTATACCGGATGAAAATCGACGGAGACCTCCACCAACACTTCGAGCTGGTTTCCGAAACGCTGGCCGGTTTCCTTTTCAAAGGCCTTAATCCGCATTGCCCCCGCTGTCCAGGCCACGGCAGACACTTTCGCGATCAGACTCCCGTTTCTCCTGCCCGCAGTGTTTTCGGATTCGATCAGATCGAAATAATGAAATCCGCGTTGCGCATAAAAACTATGATTGCTGATTTCGGCGATCACCCAGAACCGCTGCCAGGCAAATTGCTCCTGAAGCGTTTCCTGCACGAGCGAAAGCAATTGCGATAACCGAATCATCTGCATCATCCCGTAAAGATAAAGAGCAGCCGATAAGAAATGAACCGCTAAATCACGGCGTCTGGATCCGGCGGTGTATCCAGCGATTGTCTTAATTTTCGGCGTCAAACCAATATGATGAATACTATTCTGCATCCGTACCAGGCATTCTTATTTGATTTGAACGGCACCATGATCGATGATATGGCCTATCATCTGGTGGCATGGTCCGATATGCTCAATAATCAACTCAATGCCGGATTGTCTCCCGAAGAAGTGAAAGCACAGATGTACGGGAAAAACGAGGAACTGCTCACCCGCGTGTTCGGTCCCGATCGTTTTAGTGCCGAGGAAATGCGCGAGATATCCATGCAGAAAGAGCGCCTATACCAGAAAGCATTTCTGCCCGAGCTGAAACTGATTGACGGCCTGCCGCAACTTCTGGATGAAGCAAAGAACGCCGGTATCCGTCTCGCGATCGGATCTGCAGCTTATATGTTCAATATTGATTTTGTGCTCGACAATCTGAACATTCGCGATTATTTCGAAGCCATTATCAGTGCGGACGATGTGAATCTCAGTAAGCCACATCCCGAAACCTATCTGAAATGTGCGCAATTGCTGGGCGTTGAGGCCACAAAATGCCTGGTGTTTGAAGATGCACCCAAAGGAGTGGAAGCCGCCATGAATGCCGGGATGGATTGCGTGGTGCTGACCACCCTGCACGAGGAAGCAGCGTTCGCCGAGTATCCGAATGTGATACGGTTTATGAAGGATTATAGG